>NZ_RHFJ01000016.1:0-61024 GCF_003718675.1 Marichromatium sp. AB32 | reverse complement strand
AGACCGACGCGGTCGATGCCAAGGTGTTGGCGCGCTTCGGCGCGCTCCTCAAGCCCGCGCCCTGGACGCCGCCCTCGCCCGAGGTGCGCTTCCTGCGGGCGCTGCTGGCCCGTCAGCGCGCCCTCATCGAGGACCTGCGACGCGAGCGCAACCGCCTGGAGAAGGTCGAGGCGACCCACACCCCGGCGCTGGTGCGCGAGTCGGTGCGCGAGAGCATCGCCTTCCTCGAAGAAGCCCTCGCCAAGCTCCAGCAGCAGATCGACGACCACCTCGACGGCCATCCTCAGCTACGCGAGGACGTCGACCTCCTCACCTCGATCCCCGCCGTCGGCCTCAAGGTCGCCCAGCGCTTCGTGGCGCTGCTGCAAAGCCGCCCCTTCACCTCGGCCCAACAGTTCGCCGCCTACCTCGGGCTCGTGCCCGTCGAGCGACAGTCGGGCGCCTCCGTGCAGGGGCGCGCCAGACTCTCCAAGGCCGGGCCTGCCCATGCACGCGCCACCCTCTACATGGCCGCCGTCACCGCCATTCGCTACAACCCTCACGTTAAGGACCTCTACGAACGCCTCCTGGCGCGCGGCAAGCCCAAGATGGTCGCCCTCGGCGCCGCCATGCGGAAACTCGCCCACATCTGCTTCGGCGTGTTCAAGAACCGTCGTCCCTACCAGCCCGATTACGCTTCCGCGGCTTGACGGGAAAGACGGTATCTTGGCGGTTCAATCCCCGGCTGGGCTGACTGCTGAAACCCACCGAAACCGCCCGCGATTGGGATTCCGTCACGGGGATCGTCTACAATCCGTCGCTTTCCGTCGCGCGTGTGCGTCGGGGGATCGACCGCCCCCCGGGCCTGCGTGCGCGCCGCGACAACCACCCCTCGCAACCATCAGAGTACTTACATGGATCTGAAGAAAGTCTCCAGGGGCGACAACGTCCCCAACGAAATCAACGTCATCATCGAGATCCCGGCCCGCTCCGAGCCGGTGAAGTACGAGATGGACAAGGACACCGGCGCGATGTTCGTCGACCGCTTCATGTCGACGGCGATGTACTATCCCTGCAACTACGGCTATGTCCCCCACACCCTGTCGGCCGACGGCGACCCGGTCGACGTGCTGGTGGCCACGCCCTATCCGCTGCTGTGCGGCTCGGTGATCAAGTGCCGCCCGATCGGCGTGCTGAAGATGACCGACGAGTCGGGCGACGACGCCAAGGTGTTGGCGCTGCCGATCGACAAGCTCTACAAGGGCTATCGTCATATCACCAACTTCCGCGACATGCCCGAGCACCTGCTCGACCAGATCGCCCACTTCTTCGAGCACTACAAGGATCTCGACGAAGGCAAATGGGTCCGTGTCGACGGCTGGTTCGGCCGCGAGGAGGCGCGCCAGGAGATCATGGAGAGCGTGCGCATGTTCGACGAGGCCCCGGAGAAGCCGGCCTTCTGATCCGCGTCCCGCCCGCCCCTGGGCGGGCGGCGCCCCGACCGACGGAGCCCCGCCGATGGACGATCTCACCCATTTCGACGACCAGGGCGCGGCGCGCATGGTCGATGTCGGCGACAAGCCCTCGACCCGGCGCGGCGCACTCGCCGCGGGCCGCATTCGCATGCACCCCGCAACCCTCGAGCGCATCCGTCAGGGCGGCGCCGGCAAGGGCGACGTGCTCGGCGTGGCGCGCATCGCCGCCATCATGGGCGCCAAGCGCACCGCTGATCTGATCCCGCTCTGTCATCCGCTCGCGCTCTCGCGGGTGGAGATCGCCTTCACCCCCGACGCCGAGACCAGCACCGTCGAGTGCAGCGCCCAGGTCGAGACCACCGGTCCCACCGGCGTCGAGATGGAGGCGCTGTGCGCCGTCCAGGTCGCGCTGCTCACCATCTATGACATGTGCAAGGCGAGCGATCGCGGCATGACCATCGAGCAGGTGCGCCTGATCGAGAAGCACGGCGGTCGCTCCGGACACTGGCAGCGCCCCGTCGAGGCTTGACGCCGCCCCGCCACTCAGGCATCCCTACCCATCCCGGCGCCAGACGCCATCCCCCTCGCCCACACGGCGACCAATCCAGCACGCACACTCCATGAATCCCTTCTATCAACGCGCCCACTTTCTCACCTCGGTCCCGAGGATCGATCAGGCCCCGACCGACAGCGGTCGCGAGGTCGCCTTCGCCGGTCGCTCCAACGCCGGCAAATCGAGTGCCATCAACACCCTCTGTCACCAGAAGGCGCTGGCGCGCACCAGCAAGACCCCGGGCCGTACCCAGCACCTGGTGTTCTTCGAGCTCGACGAGCAGCGCCGTCTGGTCGACCTGCCGGGCTACGGCTACGCCAAGGTCGCCGAGTCGATCAAGCGCCAGTGGCAGCAACATCTGGCCACCTACCTGATCGAGCGACGCGCGCTCGCCGGGCTGGTGGTGGTGATGGACATCCGTCATCCGCTCTCGGCCTTCGACCGGCAGATGATCGCCTGGGGGCAGGAAGCGGAGCTGCCGCTGTTGCTGCTGCTGACCAAGGCCGACAAGTACCGCAAGGGCGCGGCACGCGCCGCCGAACTGGCGGTGGCCAGGGAGCTGCGCGAGGCCGGCGACCTGATCACGGTACAGCGCTTCTCCTCGCTCGAACGACAGGGCGTCGAGGACGTGCACGCCTGGCTCGATGCCCGGCTGGCGGTCGGCGAGGAACTCACCGACTGAGGCGGGAGGACAGGCGCCCGGAACGACCGGGCGCGTGCCCGGCGACGTCGCAACGGACGTCGCCTGCGGGTCACTCGATCACATAGATCTCGACCCGGCGGTTGCTGGCGCGACCGCTCGCGGTGGCGTTGCTGGCGATCGGCTCGGCCTCGCCGATACCCTCGGCCTCGACCCGCGCGGCCTCCAGCCCACGCTCGATCAGTCCCTGGCGCACCGCCTCGGCGCGCTGGCGCGAGAGTTCCAGGTTGATCGCATCGCTGCCGGCGCTGTCGGTATGACCGACGATCCGCAGGGTCAGCCCCGGATTGTCGGCGAGCAGCGCGACGATACCATCGAGCACCGGCAGCTCGCCGGCGGGCAGGGTCGCCGCCCCCGAGGGGAAGCGCAGGGTGTCGTTGGCCAGCCGCAGCCGCATCCCCTGCTCGGTGTAGCTCGCCCCCAGCTCGGCCAGGCGTTGGTAGAGCGCGCGCACCCGAGCGGTCTCGGCGCGCTCGGCGGCGAGCGCCGCGCTCAGCGCCTCGACCCGCCCCTCAACCTCGGCGTCGTCGGCCTGCTCGGCGAGCGCGGCATCGGCCTCGGCCAGCCGTGCCTGCTGCGCGGCGAGCTGCGACTCCAGCTCGGAGATCCGCGCCTCGCGCGCCGCCAGCCGCTCGCGCAGACCGGCATCGGCATCGGCACCGGCGGCGAAGGCCGCCAGCTCGTCCTCCAGCTCGGCGATCCGCGCCTGCGCCGCGGCGAGGGCCTCCTCGAGCTCGCTCACCCGCGCCGCGGTGGGACGGGCATCGAGTTCGGCACTCAGCGCCTGGTGCCCGGCCTCCAGCTCGGCGAGCGCGGCCTCCAGCTCGGCGATCCGCGCCTCGCGCGCGGCCAGCTGCTCGCGCAGCGCGGCACTGACATCGGCCCCCTCGGCGGCGGCCGCCGCCTCGGTCTCCAGTCCCTCGATGCGGGCCCGCGCCTCGCCGAGCGCGCGTTCGAGCTCGGCAAGCTGCGCTGCGCTCGGACGCTCGGCGAGCGCGGCCTCGGCCTCGACCCGCTGCTGACCGACCGCCACCAGCCGCGCTTCCAGCTCGCTGATCCGCGCCTCGCGCGCGGCCAGGGTCCGGTTCAGCTCGGCGAGCTCGGCCACGGCCTCGCCGGCCTCGGCGGGACGCGTCTCGAGCGCCGCCAGCGCCTCGTCGTAGGCGATCTTGAGCTGCTCGAGCTCGGCGCCGCGCGCCTCGGCCTTGGCCTCGGCCTGCTCCAGCGCCTGGCGCAGATGGGCGCAGTCGACCTCGTACTTGGCGCGGGCGGCGGCATAGTCCTCCTGCAGCAGTTCGAGCTTGGTCTTGAGCTCGGCGATGGCCTGACGATCGGCCTCCGAGGGCACGACCCCGAGGTTCTGCGCCAGACGCAGCAGCTCGGCATCCATCGGGGTGGTGGTGGAGAGATGGATGCGCTCGTTGAGATGACGCTCCAGGGTCTCGATGTGGGCACGATGCTCGGCCGCGGTGGCGGCGATCGTCTCATGGACCCGGGAGAGATCGTCACGCAGCGCGGCGATGGTCTCCTCGGCCTGCTGATAGCGCGCCTCGAGCTCGGCATAGGCACCGCTCGCCTGGGCACGCTCGGAGTCGAGATCGACCTCCATCGCCTGATGGCGCTCGAGCAACGTCTGGTAGCGCTCCTCCAGGCCCTGCTTCTCGCCGAGCAGCGCGGCGAGTCGCTGCTCGAGCTCACTCAGCTGCTCCGCGTGCTCGGCGCCCAGCCGATCGAGCTCGGCGGCCAGCAGCTCACGGCGCGACTCGGCATCGGCGAGCCGGGCATCGAGCTGGCGGGCATTGCGCTCGGCCTGGGCGAGCGCGCTCTCCTGGCTGTCGAGCTGTTCATAGAGCCGGTCGTCATACCACTCGTAGAGCAGATAGACGCCGATCAGGGCGACCAGCAGGAACAGCGCAACCGGTCTCCAGAACGTGGAGCTGGTATCGGACATCGTCACCTCCTTGGGGTGGCTCGTTCGGTCGTTGTTCTCGTGCGTGGCCGACGGGAAACCCCAAGCGGACCACGGTTGAATGACCGATTATCTCGCATTTAACCGACAGGCCGCACATCCGACGGATCAGCAGCATGACAGCGCGCGTCCGCTCACTCCCCAACCGGCAGCCCGTGACCTGCGTAAAACATGAACGGCGCGCGGGCCTCGCCCGGCGCGCCGTTCATGTCTTGTACGCCTGATCGAGAGGACAGCGCCAGCCGCCACCGGCCAAGCGCTGGCGGCTGACGATCCCGTCGAGGTTCAGCGCCGCTTGCGCTCCACCGTGGCCAGGGTCTGCTGGGCGATCTCCAGCTCCTCGTTGGTGGGGATCACCCACAGCTGCACCCGGCTCTCGGCGGTGCTGATACGCAGTCCGGCCTCATCGGCGCGACCGGCGTTGGCCGTGGCGTCGAGCTCGATGCCCAGCGCCTCGAGACCGGCGCAGGCGCCGGCTCGGACCTCGGCGGAGTTCTCGCCGATCCCGCCGGTGAAGACGATGGCGTCGACCGCGCCGAGCTCGGCGTAATAGGCGCCGATGTACTTCTTCAGCCGATGGGTCATCATCCCCAGCGCCAGCTCGGCACGCTCGTTGCCGCGCTCGGCCAGGCGCACCACCTCGCGCATGTCGTTGACGCCGCAGATGCCGAGCAGCCCGCTCTGACGATTGAGCATGTGGTCGATCGCCTCGGCGTTGAGCCCGAGGTGCTTGCTCAGATAGATCGGCACCGCCGGATCCATGTCACCGCAGCGCGTGCCCATCACCAGCCCCTCGAGCGGGGTCAGCCCCATCGAGGTGTCGACACAGCGGCCGTTGCGGATGGCGCTGGCGCTGGCGCCGTTACCGAGATGCATGGTGATCAGGTTGCACTGCTCGAGCGGCTTGCCGAGCAGCTCGGCGGCGCGCTTGGCGACATAGTGGTGCGAGGTGCCGTGGAAGCCGTAGCGACGGATGCGGTGCTCGGTGTAGAGATACTCCGGGATCGCGTAGCGATAGGCCGTCGGCGGCATGGTCTGGTGGAATGCGGTGTCGAACACCACCACCGAAGGGACGCTCGGGAAGTGCTTGCGCGCGACCTCGATCCCGGCCAGATGACCGGGGTTGTGCAGCGGCGCGAGCGGGATCACCTCGTGGAGCTCGGCGAGGACATCGGCGTCGACGATCACCGGGTGCTTGAAGTGCGGCCCGCCGTGGACCACCCGATGGCCGATGGCGCTGAGTTCGGAGACGTCGCCGAGCACGCCGTGCGACTGCAGCGTCTCGACGATGAAGTCGATGCCTTCCTGGTGCGAGGGCACGGCGAGATCGTTCTGATCGCGCTGCATCACCCCATCGGCGTCGAGCCATTCGAGACGCATCTCGCCCTCGGTCTCGCCGATACGCGCGACCATGCCCGAGGCGATGGCGGTCCAGTCTTCGCTGCGGAAGAGCTGATATTTGATCGAGGAACTCCCCGAGTTGAGGACCAGCACCTTCATGCCTGGATCTCCTGTTCGGTCTGCGCCTGGATGGCGGTGATGGCGACGGTGTTGATGATGTCGGTCACGGTACAGCCGCGGCTGAGGTCGTTGACCGGCTTGTTGAGCCCCTGGAGCACCGGCCCGATGGCCACCGCCCCGGCGCTGCGCTGCACCGCCTTGTAGGTATTGTTGCCGGTGTTGAGGTCGGGGAACACCAGCACGGTGGCATGTCCGGCGACCTCGCTGTCGGGCATCTTCGAGCGCGCCACGTTGACGTCGACGGCGGCGTCGTACTGGATCGGACCCTCGATCTTGAGATCCGGACGACGCTCGCGGGCGAGCCGCGCGGCCTCGCGCACCCGCTCGACGTCCTCGCCCTTGCCCGAGCTGCCGCTCGAATAGGAGAGCATCGCCACGCGCGGCTCGAGGCCGAAGGCCGCGGCGGTCTCGGCCGAGGTCACGGCGATCTCGGCGAGCTGCTCGGCGGTCGGGTTGGGGTTGACCGCACAGTCGCCGTAGACCAGCACCCGGTCGGGCAGGCACATGAAGAACACGCTCGAGACCAGCTCGACGCCGGGCTTGGTCTTGACCGTCTCGAAGGCCGGGCGGATGGTGTGCTGGGTGGTGTGCACCGCGCCCGAGACCATGCCGTCGGCGTCGCCCACGTGCACCATCATGGTACCGAAGTAGCTGACGTCCTCGAGCACGTCGAGCGCCATCTGCTCGGAGATGCCCTTGTGCCGGCGCAGCTCGTAGTAGGCCTTGGCATAGCGCTCGCGCTCCGGCGCCGTGGCCGGGTCGAGGATGCGGATCCCCTCGAGCTTGAGCCCGAGCTCGCCGATGGTGCGATGGATCTCGTCGGGGTTGCCGAGCAGGGTGAGGTCGGCGACCTGGCGCAGCATCAGGATCTCGGCGGCGCGCAGCACCCGCTCGTCGTTGCCCTCGGGCAGCACGATGCGCTGGCGCCGCGCCTTGGCGCGCTGGATCAGCTCGTACTCGAACATCAGCGGGGTGACCCGCTCGGAACGCCGCCCGGTGAGCCGGGTGCGCAGGTCGTCGACGTCGACGTGCGCCTCGAACAGCCCCAGCGCGGCGGCGATCTTGCGCGCATCGCCGGGGAGGATGGTCGACTCGATGCCGTGCAGGTTCATCGCCGTGGTGAAGGTGTCGGTCGGCACCTGGAGGATGGCGACCTTGGTGCGACGCAGCCCCTCGATGAGCTGACGCACCTTGTCCGAGGGTTCGATGCCGCCGGTGAGCAGCAGCCCGGCCACCCGCGGGAAGGCGGCCGAGGCGTCGGCGGCGAGACTGGCGAGGATGATGTCGGCGCGGTCACCGGGGGTGATGATCAGGCTGCCGTCCTCGACATAGCCGAGGAAGTCGGGCACCGCCATGGCGGCGATCTTGTAGCTCGACACCACCTGGTTCATCGCGTCATCGTCGCCGTAGAGACGCTCGGCGCCCAACGCCTGACAGACCTCGCCCACCGTCGGCATGCCGAGCTCGGCATCCTCGGGGATGACGCAAACGTTCTCCTTGTCGGTGAGCAGGTCGCGGGCACGGTCCTTGACCGTCTCCACGCACTCGGGCTCGACGCCGTTGACGATGCTCACCAGGAAGTCGCCGCCACGCTCGCGCATCAGTTCGTGAGCGATGTGCAACGCATCCTGCGCCTCCTGCGGGGTGCGGCCGAAGCCCTTGACCACCGCCACCAGACCGCAGCCGAAGTGACTCGCCAGGTCGGCGTTGAAGCTGAGCTCGAGCGAGGGGATCAAACCGTTGTAGTCGGTCCCGGCGCAGACCACCAGGTCGCAGCGCTCCTCGAGCATCTTGAACTTGTTGAGGATCAGCTTCAGCAGCTCGTCGTAGCGGCCACTGCCGATCAGCTGACGGGCGGTCTCGACCGTACAGCCGTAAAGCATCTCGGGCGGGAACGGCAGATCGTAACGGCTACGGATCAGCGCGGTCAGGTTGTCCTCGGTCGCGCCCCGGGGGGCGAACGGCCGGAAGAACCCGACCTTCTGCTTGACCGACGAGAGCATCTCCATGAAGCCGAGCACGACCACGGACTTGCCGCTACCGCGTCCGGCGCCGGCGATATAGACGCTTTGCATTATTCTTCCTCTTACGGGGCATGACGATCGTGCGCGATCGTCAGACCGTCAAAAACAGCGACGCGGAAAAATAACAGATAATAACCATGCCGGGATCGCGCTATTTCAATGACGTAGCGCCGGACTCCCTGATTTTCCCAACACTAGCACTGTACACGAAACGGTCGATTTCACTCTCCGGGCGTCTCCACGCGCGCCCGCCAGCGACCATAGGGAAGGTCGCGATAGGCGCGGCTGTCGATGTATTCGAGCACCCGCCCGAGCCGATAGAAGCTCGCCACCGAGTCGACCCGCAGCAGCTCACGACCACGCTCGTCGAAGAACAGCACGGACGGCGCATAGAACAGGCCCAGCTCGGCGGCCCAGTCACGCGCGCGGACACGCCGACCGTCCGGGGTGATCACCGGGGTGGGGGCATCCATGTCGAGCTGTACCGCGTCGATCCGGGTGAAAGACGCATCCAGCCCGGTCCCGCGCAACACCTGGCCGTGGAGCACGTCGCAGGCATGACACTCGCCGCGCTCGAAGAAGACCGCCAGGGGCCGTTCGGCAGGGAAGCGACGATCGAGGTTGTGCGGCGGCGGCTGGAAGAAATCGGCCTCGTTGAGCGCGTCGAGCTCGAACACCAGACGATTGTCGCCACGGGCGAGATAGTCGCGGAAGGACTCGTTTTGATAGTGGGCGTCGGCGACGTATTCGAGCGCGGCGCGAAACTGATAGGGCGGGTAGTAACCGCGCAGCCGCAGCGCCAGTCGTCCCGCGGCGTCATAGAACAGGATCGTCGGGGTGAAGTCGGCCTGCTCGCGCAGCGCCAGCGCCCGCTCGCTGAGCACCGCGCCGTCGATGGCGGTGACCTCGGCCACGCCCCAGGCATCGAGTGCGACGACGTCGAAATGACGCCGGGTGTAGTCGCGGATGTCGGCCTGGCCGAACACCTCGTCCATCAGCAGATGACAATAGGCGCAGCGGCGCTGGCCGACATAGACCATCAGCCCGCGCTTGCCCGCCGCCACCGCCCTGGCCAGATCATCGGGAAGATCGAACAGGGTCTCGGTGAACCAATCGGGGTGTTCGAGCAGGGTCGCGCGCGGGCGATCGTCGAAGGCCCCACCGCCCTCCTCTGCCACCGCGGCGA
Source organism: Marichromatium sp. AB32 (assembly GCF_003718675.1). Taxonomy (NCBI): domain Bacteria; kingdom Pseudomonadati; phylum Pseudomonadota; class Gammaproteobacteria; order Chromatiales; family Chromatiaceae; genus Marichromatium; species Marichromatium sp. AB32. The sequence continues at coordinate 51,617 of NZ_RHFJ01000016.1, read as the reverse complement.
TCGTCACCCCCAGCAGAACAGCGGCCAGCCATACTCGAATGATGGTCATGCGGATCCCTCCCGATATCGACCCCAGCGGTGACGGCGCGCCGCTCAGTCCCCGGCGGCGAGCGCGCGCTGCGCGAGAAAGAGCGCGGCAATGGCACGGGCCTCGTCAAAGTCCTCGCGCGCGAGCAGCGCATCGAGCGCGTCGAGGCGCCAGGGGACCACCTCGATCTCCTCGGGCTCGTCGCCCGGCAGGCGACTCGGATAGAGATCCTGGGCAAGCACGATCAGGCTGCGATGGGCGATATAGCCGGGCACCAGCGAGACCCGATCGATGATGCGCAGCGTCCGCGCCCCATGCCCGACTTCTTCCTGGAGTTCACGGTTGGCGGCAGCGAGTGGATGCTCGTCGGGCTCCACCACCCCCTTGGGCAGACCGAGTTCGTAACGTTCGCTGCCGGCGCCGTACTCGCGGATCAGCAACACCGTCTCGGCATCGAGCATCGGCACGATCATCACCGAGTCGTTGCCGCTGCCGGGCACCCGCTCATAGGTACGCCGCGCGCCGTTGGCGAACTCCAGATCGATCTGCTCGACCCGGAACAGTCGACTCTCGGCGACCACGCGACGGTCGAGGATCTTGGGTTTGGACCGCATCAGGGACTCCTTGCAGGGATGAGAGCGCCGCGGCGGCCCGACACCGGGCACGCGGCTCGAAACCACCATAACCGAAGGCCGCCGGGGCGCGGCGGGTTGGCGTCGCGCCCGGGCATCGGGCATCCTCTGCCCCACCGGCCCCGACCCAAGGCAGCGGTCACCCACTCGCAACCAACCTCCGGCGCAGCACATGACCCCAGAGCCCATCGACATCGACTGGACGCGGATCGACACCGTCTTCCTCGACATGGACGGCACCCTGTTGGACCTGCACTTCGACAACCACTTCTGGCTCGAACACATGCCCCGGCGCTACGCCGAGGCGCGCGGCATCCCGGTGGCGACGGCCAGGGCCGAGCTGCACGCCCGCTATCACGATCTCGCCGGCACCATCGAGTGGTACTGTCTCGATCACTGGAGCCGCGAGCTCGGCTTCGACGTCGCCCTGCTCAAGCGCGAGGTCGAGCACCTGATCGCGGTCCACCCGCGGGTGGTCGAGTTCCTCGAGCTGCTCGGCGCGCGCGGCAGACGCCGGGTGCTGGTGACCAACGCCCACCAGCGCGCGCTCGCGCTCAAGCTCGAACGCACCCGTCTCGCCGGTCATTTCGAGCACATCATCTGCGCCCATGACCTCGGCGCGATCAAGGAGACACCGGGATTCTGGTCGCGGGTGCAGACCATCGAGCCCTTCGACCCGACGCGCACCCTGTTCGTCGACGACAACCCGCAGGTGCTGCGCGCGGCCCACGACTACGGCTTCGGCTGGCTGCTCGCCGTCGGCGCGCCCGATTCACGCGCCGCGCCGCGCCGCGTCGAGGGCTTCGCCACCATCACCGACTTCGGACAGCTGATCCCCGGACTGGACGCGGCTCAGTCGACCGGCTCGATCTCCTCGGGCTTGGGCGACTGAACGCCTGTCTCCTGACTGGTTGAGGGCTTGCGCCGACGCCGCCGACGCCTCTTGCGCGGGGCCTCGGCCTGGCTGGCATCGGTCTCGGTGGGGGGCTGGGGGGCGGGATCGGTGGCGGGATCGGTGAGGGCACAGGAGGCCGGGGCGTCCGAGACCTTGGTCGAACGCCGCCGGCGCGGGCGCGGCGGCTGCGCGGACGACTCGGTCGAGGCGTCACGGGTCGAGCCTTCGCTCTCCGCGACCGGCTCGGCCGATCTCGGTCGCGCGCTGCGTCTGCGCCCATCGCGTTCGCCATGGCCGCGCTCACCACGCTCGCCGGAACGATGCCCATCGCGACGCGCACGCTCGGGACGCAAGCGGCTGCCGGGATCGACCTCGGCGAGCAGGCCCGGATCGACCGGCTCGACGGTGATCTTGGCGTCGATATAGGCCTCGATGTCGGGCAGACAGAAGGCATAGGTCTCGCAGACGAAGCCCACGGCATCGCCCGCGGCGCCGGCGCGCGCGGTGCGCCCGACGCGATGGACATAGTCCTCCGGGTCCTCGGGCAGGTCGAAGTTGACCACGTGGGTAACGTCGGGGATGTGCAGCCCGCGCGCGGCCACGTCGGTACCGACCAGCACCGGCAGCGAACCCTCGGTGAACTCGCGCAGCAGGCGCAACCGCTGTTTCTGCGGCACGTCGCCGGAGAGCACGGCGGTGTTGATGCCGTTGCCCTGCAGATAACCCCAGACGCGATCGGCCTCGCGCTTGGTGTTGACGAAGACCATGATCCGCGCATCGCCCTCGAGCCAGCCGCGCGCCAACCCGACCAGCAGCGGGATCTTCTCCTCGTTGGCGGTCATGTAGCAGCACTGGCGCACCCGATCGGCGGTGACCTGCTCGGTCTCGATCTTGATCAGGCGCGGCTGGTTCATGTGCTCGTAGGCGAGCTCGGTGACCCGGTAGGAGAGCGTGGCCGAGAACAGCAGCCCCTGACGCGACTCGGGCGGCGGCATCCGCCGCAGCAGGAAGCGGATGTCCTTGATGAAACCGAGGTCGAACATGCGATCGGCCTCGTCGAGCACCACCACCTCGATGCCGCGCAGGTCGAACACCCGCTGCTTGAAGTAGTCGATCAGCCGTCCCGGGGTGCCGATGAGGATGTCGACACCTGCGGCCAGCTCATCGCGCTGTTTCTGATAGCCGGTGCCGCCATAGGCCAGCCCCAGACGCAACCCGGTGTGGGCGCCGAGGGCGAGCGCGTCCTTGTGGATCTGCACCGCCAGCTCGCGGGTCGGGGCGAGGATCAGCGCCCGCGGTCGACAGATGGTGTCGGCGGCATCGCGCGGCTCGGCGGGGTGGCCGAGCAGCCGCTGCATGGTCGCGAGCAGGAAGGCTGCGGTCTTGCCGGTGCCGGTCTGTGCCTGACCGGCGATGTCATGCCCCTCCAGGGCGATCGGCAGGGTCTCGGCCTGGATCGGTGTACAGTGGGTGAAACCGGTCTCGGCGAGACCCGCGAGGATCCGCGGATCAAGCGCCAGCGAGTCGAGGCGCGTCTGGGAGAGGTGTGTGTCTGTCATGACGTTTCGGGTATCCCTGAGCTACAGACCTCGCGGACGGGCAAGGCTTGCAAATTCTCTTCGCTTTGGATCAAATAGCATCTTACCCAAGGGCCCATATCAACGCCAATTCGCCCGCCCGCTCCACAGCCGACCCGCGCGACGCCTCAACGGCGAGTTCTCACGCCCTTCACCACACGAATTCAACGGGAGACGACTCCAGTGAGCGACAGCATCGTCCACGTGACCGATGACACCTTCGAGGAAGAGGTGCTGAAATCCTCCAAGCCGGTGCTCGTAGACTACTGGGCCGACTGGTGCGGTCCGTGCAAGATGATTGCCCCGGTCCTCGATGAGATCGCAAGCGAGTACGGCAAGGACCTCAAGGTCGCCAAGCTCAACATCGACGACAACCCCAACACCCCTCCCCGTTACGGCATCCGCGGCATCCCCACGCTGATGCTGTTCAAGGATGGCGAGGTCGAGGCGACCAAGGTGGGCGCCGTCTCCAAGTCGCAGCTGACCGCTTTCATCGACAGCAACCTCTGACACCCGGCAACCAACCAGCGCGCGGCGAGGCACCCGCGCGTTTGAGGCGATCGACTTTCTAATTTCCACGGGGCGTCCGCCCGGACGCCCCCTCTCCGGTGGGCTGCTGTCCTGCAGCCGCATCCTCTCGCGACACCGATCCTTCTCGCGGGGCGCTGCCCACCAGCCACGACCTCTGTCTTTAACGATAACCGTGATGAATCTAACCGAACTCAAGAAGACGCCTGTACCCGAGCTGGTTGCCCTTGCCCAATCGATGGACATCGAGGGTGTCGGACGCTCTCGCAAGCAGGACCTGATCTTCGCCATCCTCAAGGCACAGGCCAAGCGTGGCGAGGACATCTACGGCGACGGCGTGCTCGAGATCCTGCAGGACGGATTCGGGTTCCTGCGCTCGGCCGACGCCTCCTATCTCGCCGGCCCCGACGACATCTACGTCTCGCCCAGCCAGATCCGGCGCTTCGCGCTGCGCACCGGCGACACCATCTCGGGCAAGATCCGTCCGCCCAAGGACGGCGAGCGCTACTTCGCCCTGCTCAAGGTCTCGGACATCAACTTCGATCGCCCCGAGAACGCCAAGTCGAAGATCCTGTTCGAGAACTTCACCCCGCTGTTCGCCCAGGAGCGGCTCACCCTCGAGGTCGGCAACGGCAGCACCGAGGACATCACCGCCCGCACCATCGACCTGGTCGCCCCCATCGGCAAGGGTCAGCGCGGCCTCATCGTCTCGCCGCCCAAGGCCGGTAAGACCATGATGCTGCAGAACATCGCCCAGTCGATCGGTCACAACCACCCCGACTGCTACCTGATCGTGCTGCTCATCGACGAGCGTCCGGAAGAGGTCACCGAGATGGCCCGCTCGGTGCGCGGCGAGGTCATCTCCTCGACCTTCGACGAGCCGGCCACGCGTCACGTCCAGGTCGCCGAGATGGTGATCGAGAAGGCCAAGCGTCTGGTCGAGCACAAGAAGGACGTGGTCATCCTGCTCGACTCCATCACCCGCCTGGCGCGCGCCTACAACACCGTGGTGCCCTCCTCCGGCAAGGTGCTCACCGGCGGCGTCGACGCCAACGCGCTGCAGCGTCCCAAGCGCTTCTTCGGCGCCGCGCGCAACGTCGAGGAAGGCGGCAGCCTCACCATCATCGCCACCGCGCTGGTCGACACCGGCTCGCGCATGGACGACGTGATCTACGAGGAGTTCAAGGGCACCGGCAACATGGAGATCCACATGGATCGCCGTATCGCCGAGCGTCGCATCTTCCCGGCGATCAACATCAACCGCTCCGGCACCCGCCGCGAGGAGTTGCTGATGGGCCCGGCGGAACTGCAGAAGATGTGGATCCTGCGCAAGATCCTGCACCCGATGGACGAACTGGCGGCCATGGAGTTCCTCTTCGACAAACTCAAGGCGACCAAGACCAACGACGAGTTCTTCTCCTCGATGAAGGGCTGAACGACCGCAGCTCGCCCCGAACACGCCAGGCGCGCGGCGTCACCGTCGCGCCATCGGCCCCGCCATCGCCGCACGTCCGCAACACCCCGCACCGCCCCCGTCTCTCCCCCCGCCCCGTCACCGGACATGCCGCACGGACGGTCGTCAGGGCACGGATCCCGAAAAGACATCGCCCCGGCCCGGCACGAGGCCGAACCGGGGCGATGGAGATGCCCGCCGAACCCGCTCCCGCGCGTCCGGCGAAACGACTCAGTTGGCGCCGAGTCGGCTCAGCACATCGAGCACCTCGGCATCGACCAGACCATTGACGGGCAGCTCGCGCACCCGCTGGAAGACCTTCAGCGCCTCGCGCGTCTGCGGCCCGAAGCGACCGTCGACACCACCGCCGTAGACCCCGAGCCCGCGCAGCGCGGCCTGCACATCACGCCGCTGCTCGAGGCTCAGTTCGCGATCGAAGGTCTCGGCGTCACCCGCCTCGGCCTGCTCGCTCACCCCCGCCTCGACGACCGGCGCACCGACCTCCAGGGGACGCGCCTCGACCCAGATCACCGCATCCTGCGACAGCTCCTTGCCCTCGTGCGCCTTCTCCGGGCCACTGCCGAGACAGGCGAAGCCCCACACCCCGGGCGTCGGGATGCCGAAGGTGAAGCGCCCGTCGCTATCGGTGATGGCGACGATCGCGGTCGCCGGCACCGTGCCCAGGGTGTCCTCGCCGAAGGCGTTGGCGGTCATGTCGATCTCGGTGTTGATGTACTCGATCTCGCACTCGGCGCCGGCCACCGGCTGGCCCTCGGCGAGCAGCTGACCGGTGAAGGTGCCGCCGGCGAACACCTGATAGGGCTTGTTCAGCGGCACGATCTCGGTGGGCAGGCCGAGCGGCTCGCTCCAGTTGGTGGGCATCGCGCCCTTGTTCAGATAGGACTTGGTGATCTGCTGGATATAGATGTCCTCGCTACCCTCGTAATAGGGCGCGGGTACCAGCGCGAACACATAGTCACCGTTGCGCCGAACCTTGTAGGTCGCCTGATAGGCCTTGGCCTGGTTGTGGGCGCCCTGCCAGGTGATCGGCTGCAGCGCGTCCTTGAGGTCGATGCGCTGGTCCTTGAACTGGACGAAGAAATCGAGCGGCTCGCCCATGTCCATGGCGTGGCCGTTCTCCATCGGGTGCCCGAACACCAGCTTGAGATCGACCTCGGCCGGCGACTCGAGCATGGTCTCGGGGGTGTAGAGCAGCTGGAAGTGCGCCTGGGCGGCGCCGGTGCCGAGACCGAGCGCGGCTGCCGAGGCGAGGAGTGCGAGAGGGGTCTTCATCATCGTAGCTAGGGTTCCGGTGTCAGAAAGCGGGGTATTGCGGCCAGCGCGGCTGGCCCTTACTCGACGATGTCCTCGCCGTCGATCTCGATCTCGTGACCGGGACCGGCATCGAACACCACCTTGTACTCGCCATCGGGCTTGTCGAACTCGAACTCGCTGTCCTCGGTCATCGCGCCCTCGATGACGGCGCTGCCGCTGGCATCGAGCACGCGGATCGCCACGCCGGAGGCCGAGGAGCCGTCGGAGAAGCCGCCCTCGCAGAAGACGGTGCCGTCACCGTTGTCGTAGCAGGAACACAGCGGCGTGTGGGCCAGGGCCGGGGTGGCGGCCAGGGTGGCTGCGAGCAGCGTCAGTGGCGGCAGGATCTTGCGCATCGAACTCTCCAGATTGCGATTTTCGTCGTCGCCGGGATCGGCATCCCGGTCGATTCGGGGCGCGAGAGACCTTACCCCAAGAGGGCATAATCACGCAAACGCTAATCTTTATCATTTGCGCCAAAGCATCAATAAGTCTAGAATTCCGCCCTCAGCCCGCTCGTACTGCTCAAGGCCCCGCCATGCCGAACCGACCGAACCACCCCCACCGCACCCTCAACGACATGCGCCCCGGTCACCGCGCGCGCATCCGTCGTCACCATGCGCGCGGCGCCGTACGCCAGCGCCTCATGGACCTGGGACTGATGCCGAACGTCGAGGTGGTGCTGGTGCGCAGCGCGCCACTGAACGACCCTATCGAACTGAAGCTGGAGGCGACCAACGTCACCCTGCGCCGTCAGGAGGCAGCCACCATCGAGGTCGGCGACGATGACTGAGCGCAGAGACCTGCTGGTCGCCCTCGCCGGTCAGCAGAACGCCGGCAAGTCGACCCTGTTCAACGCCCTCACCGGGGCGCGCCAGCACGTCGCCAACTACCCCGGGGTGACGGTCGACAAGAAGTACGGCCAGTACGGCGACACCGAGGGCCGGGTACGCATCGTCGACCTGCCCGGCACCTACGGCCTGACCTCCTTCTCGCTGGAGGAGCGGGTGGCGCGCGACTTCCTCATCCAGGAGCGCCCGGACGTCGTCGTCAACGTGGTCGACGGCTCCAACCTGCGCCGTTCGCTGCACCTCACCCTGCAGCTCCAGGAGATGGAGCTGCCGCTGGTGCTGGCGCTGAACATGATGGACGTCGCCGCCGGGCGCGGGCTGGAGATCGACCCGCAGCGCCTCGCCGCCCGACTCGACGTCCCGGTGATCCCCACCGTCGGGCGCCGCTCCGAGGGGCGCGAGGCGCTGCGCGCGGCGATTCGCGCGCGCGCGTGCGATCACCGCAAGACCGCCGCCGCGGTCGACTACGGCGAGCTGGAGCCGGCGATCGGCGCACTCGTCGAGCACGCGACCACCACCCCGGAGCTGGCCGCCGTGCCCGCGCGCTGGCTCGCGCTCAAGCTGCTCGAGGACGACGCCCAGGCGCAGCGGCAGCTGCGCGAGCGCCTGCCCGCACCACAGGCCGAGGCCCTGCTCCAGGAGGCGGCGCGCCGGCGCGGCGACTTCGAGACCCAGGCGCGACTCGACGTCGCCGACCACCTCGCGGCCTGTCGCGACCAGACCGTCGGACAACTGCTCGCGGGCGTGGTCGAACGGCGCGAGGACCGTCCGCGCACCACCCTCACCGAGCGCATCGACCGCGTGGTGCTCAACCGTCTCGCCGCGCCGGCCTTCCTGGTGCTCACCGTGTTCCTGATCTATCAGGTGGCGATCGTCTGGGGCTACGAGCTGACCAACTACACCTGGCCGCTGCTCGCCGGGATGCGCGAGCTGGTCGCCGGGGTGCTGCCCGATGCCGGCTTCCTGGTCGATCCCTACACCCGCGCGCTCGGGCTGTGGCTGGTCGACTCGGCCAACACCCTGCTCAACTATGTGCCGATCTTCCTCATCCTCTTCGCGCTGATCGCGGTGCTCGAGGACTCGGGCTACATGGCGCGCATCGCCTTCATCCTCGACAAGGTGCTGCACCGCTTCGGGCTGCACGGCCAGAGTACCCTGCCCTTCATCCTCGCCGGGGTGTTCGCCGGCGGCTGCGCGGTGCCCGGGGTGATGGCCACCAAGGGCATCCCCGACAACCGCGCACGGATGGCCACCATCCTCACCGTGCCCTTCATGAACTGTCTGGCCAAGGTGCCGCTCTACACCCTGCTGCTCGGGATCTTCTTCGTCGAGCACAAGGCGCTGATGATGTTCTACATCTCGACCATGACCATCATCTTCGCGCTGCTGGTGGCCAAGCTGCTCACCCGCACCGTGCTGCGCGGCGAGGAGACCTCGCCCTTCGTCATGGAGCTGCCGGCCTATCACCTGCCGACCCTCGGCGGCGTGCTGCGGCGCGCCATCGATCGCACCTGGCTCTACATCAAGAAGGTCGGCACCATCGTCATCGCGGTGGCGGTGGTGGTCTTCACCCTGCTGCACCTGCCCGGACTCTCCGACACGCGCATGGCCGACTTCGAGGAGCGCGGTCGCGCGGCGGTGAGCAGCTTCGAGCAGGCGATGGCGGGCAACGCCTATGACTGGGTCGCCACCGCCGAGCACATCACCCCGCTGCTCAACTATTACAACGACTACAAGCGCGCCAAGCTCAACGCCTCCGGGGCCGAGGGCTCACGCGCGGTCAAGGCGCGCTTCGAGCGCCGCAACCCCGACTACTTCCCGCTGGTCGCACCGCCCAAGGGCGATCGCGACGCCCGTCAGGCCAGTCGCGAGTTGCGCAAGCTCAGCTCGGCGCGCAAGTCGCTGCGCCGCGAGATGCGCGAGGAGCGCATCACCAGCTCGATCCTCGGCATCATCGGGCGCGGCATGGAGCCGGTGACCCGGTTCGCCGGCTTCGACTGGAAGATCAACGTCGCCCTGCTCTCCTCCTTCGCCGCGCGCGAGAGCAGCGTCGCCACCCTCGGGGTGCTGTTCCAGCAGGACGAGGACCAGAACGCCACGCTCGAGCAACGCATGGGCGAGGAGACCCGCGCCGGCGGCGCCACCGCACTCACCGCGGTGGCGGTGATCCTGTTCTTCGCGCTCTACCCGCCCTGTCTCGCCACCACGGTGATGGTCAAGGTCCAGACCGGCTCCTACAAGTGGATGCTGTTCTCGATCGTCTTCCCCACCCTGCTCGGGCTGGGTGTGGCCAGCGCGGTCTACAGCATCGGCGTCGCCACCGGCTCCTCGGGGATCGAGATGATGAGCTGGACCTACTTCGGCGCGCTCGCGCTGCTGTTGCTGCTCGGGTTGTTCACCGGGCCGGGCCGGAGACGCCCCGTCGCCCTGACCACCGCACCCGAACACGGCTGACCGGTGGCCGGGGCAGCGCCCCGGCCGCACCCATTCGCAGACCACGGAGCACCGCATGCAAGAGACCGCAACCGACAGCAGCGCCGCGACGGTGGTCGCCGCCGGCAATGCGCTCGGCTGGGCCGACATCCTCATCCCGCTGATCGCGCTCGGCGCTGCGCTCTACTATCTCTACCGCACCCTGTGGGCCAACCGCGGTCGCTGCGGCGGCTGCTCGGGCAAGGGCAAGGGTGGCGGCTGCGCCACCGCCGCGCCGCCCCGGGTGACACCACCGCGCATCGGCCAGGGCCGTCGCTGAGCGCCCTCCCACGGATGAGCGACACCGCCAGCGAGGGCCCCGGCCTCATCCACCACGATGGCCGCCGCACCATCGATCGCGACCTCGCCCGCGTCCCACGCGCTCAGGTCGGCGCCCTGCCGGGCAATCCGGCCGCCGACGGACGTCCTGCGTCCCGTCGGCGGCCACGACCGGATGCTCGCGCAGCTCGCCGGGATCCGCCGCGCCGCGAGCCGCGACTGCGATGTGCTGGCGCGGATCGGCGGCGAGGAGTTCGCGCAGATCCTCCACCGCATCTCCCCCGAGCAGGCCCGCGCGCGGCTGGCGCGACTGCGCGAACGCCTGCACCGCGACCCGATCGGGCTCGATGGCGACACCCGCCTCAGGGTCATCGACAGCATCGGTGACACCGTGTGTCGGCGAGTGTCAGGCGCAGACCCAGTTCGCACCACCGCGCGCCCCTCAGGAGATCGTCAAGCGCGCCGACGACGCCCTCGACTGGGTCAAGGCCAGCGGGCGCAACGGCCGTATCGCCTGGAGCGAACTCGACCCCCACTACCGCAGACATCGACCGGCGCTGCTACACTGCGACACACGCCGCCCACCGTGCGTCTCCCCACCGACCGGCCAGGATCCGCGCGCGCCCTCCGAGCAACCCGACGAGCAGTGCTCTGCCACCAGCAACCCATGTCCCTGCAAGACCACGACGAACGCGTGCGCTTCCACGTCAGCGACGCCCTCGGCGGTCTCGAGTGGCTGAGCGCACGCTATGTCCACCAACGCTTCTCGCGCCATGCCCATGCCGGCTACAGCATCGCGCTGATCGAGCGCGGCACCCAGGGCTTCTTCAACGCCGGCGCCAACCATCTCGCCCCGACCGACAGCCTCATCCTCGTCAACGCCGACACCATCCACACCGGACAGGCCGCGAGCAGCGGCGGCTGGGCCTATCGCGCGCTCTACCCCACCCCCGAGCAGTTCGAGCAGGTCTGGCGCGTACTCGGCCAGCCCGGTCGGCGCGCCCCCTGGTTCCGCTCGCCGGTGGTGCACGACCCGGCCCTGGCGCACCGTCTGCGCACACTCTTCACCCTGCTCGATCGACCCGCGAGCCGGCTCGCGCGCGACACCGCGCTCCACGACACCCTCGCACGACTGATGCGCGATCACGCCGGGATGCACGCCGCACCCGGCGAGCCGGGCGCCAACCCCCGTCTCGCGCTGGTCCGCGACCGGCTCGAACAGGCCGCCGAGGAGGAGATCCCGCTCGCCGCGCTGGCGCGACTCGCCGGCTGCAGCCCGGCACATCTGGTGCGCGCCTTCCATCGTCGCTACGGCCTGCCTCCGCACGCCTATCAGGTCCAGGCCCGGCTCAGACGGGCCGCCGCGTTGCTGCGCCAAGGCGCGACGATCGGCGCGGCGGCCTGCGCCGCCGGCTTCCACGACCAGAGCCATCTGCACCGTCACTTCAAGCGCGCCCGCGGCATCACCCCGGGGCAATATCTCGCCCAGTACCGCGCAAGAACGTACAAGACGCCGCGCCCCCGCGAGCGCTAGGCTCGAACGCTCCACAACAGCACTAGAAACCGCATGAACGCAGCACCGCTCCCTCACCCCGGCAGACGTCTCGCGCGCGGCGCGGTGGCGATCGCACCACTCTGTCTGGCGGTCGTCCCCTGGGGACTGCTCGCCGGCTCCTATGCCGTCGGCAGCGGGCTCTCGCCGCTCGAGGGTCAGGCACTGTCGCTGATCCTGTTCGCCGGCGCGGTCCAGCTGGTGGTGATCGGCATGGCCCAGGACGGCGCCTCGCTCGCCGCCATGTTGCTGGCCACCGCCTTCATCACCGCCCGTCACCTGCTCTACGGCCTCAGCCTGCGCGACCGGGTCGGCACGCTGCCGCTGCGCTGGCGACTGCCGCTGGGCTTTCTCCTCACCGACGAGCTGTTTGCCGTCTGCACCCGTCACGACGCCCCCGCCTTCGACCGCTGGTACATGCTCGGCGCCGGACTGGTCTTCTATCTGGTGTGGAATCTGGCGACCCTGGTCGGGGTGGTGATGGGCGAGACCCTGCCCGGGATCGAGGGGCTGGGGCTGGAGTTCGCGGTGGCGGCGACCTTCATCGCCATCGTCGTCCCCAACCTGGTCGACCGGCCGCTGTGGGTCGCGGCGCTGAGCGCACTGGTGGTGGCGGTGCTCGCCGCCCATCTGGGTATCTCCGGCGGACTGGTGCTCGCCGCGCTGGCGGGGATGGGCGCGGGCTATGTCACCGAGCAGGTGGCGCCATGAGCCTGTTCGATCTGCTCGCCCTCACCCTGGTGATCTTCGCCAGCCGCTATCTGTTCCTCGAACCGGCGCTGCCGCTGCGGCTCAACCGCCATCTGCGCGGCATGCTGCGCTATGCCGGCCCGGCGGTGCTCACCGCGATCTGGGGCCCGGTGGTGTTCATCCACGGCGAGCCCGGCCGGTTCGCCCTCGCCCTCCCCGAGCTCGCCGCCGCCACCCTGGCCGCGCTGCTCGCCTGGCGCACCCACCGCGTACTGCTCACCGTCACCCTGAGCATGACGCTCTATTTCCTGTTGCGGCTGTGGTAGCGGCAGCGCTCAGCTCGCCAGCCACAGGATCAGCGCATAGCGCGCACCCTTGCCGAGGGCGACCAGCGGCAGGAACAGCCGCAGCGGCACCCGCATCACCCCGGCGACCAGGGTCAGGGCGTCACCGATCAGCGGCGCCCAGGCGAACAACAGGGTCCATACCCCGTAGCGGGCGAAACGTGTCTGCGCAGCGGCGATCTGCGCCGGGGTGAAGTGGAACCAGCGCCGATCCTGGAAGCGCAACAGCGCCCGCCCCAGCCACCAGTTGAGCAACGACCCCAGGGTGTTGCCGAGGGTGGCGACGAGGAGCAGCAGCCAAGGCGTGGCCCCGGCCTGTAACAGCGCGTAGAGGGCGACCTCGGAGGAGGCCGGCAGCAGGGTCGCGGCGAGAAAGGCCGAGACGAAGAGCAGCAGATAGCCACCGATCACGACAGGATCAGTCGCGATAGAGCCCGATGGCGTCGAGACAGAGTTCAGCCTCGAAGGCGCGACCGATGGCGACCACACCCAGCCGGGTCAGCCGACGCGGGTCGAGCGGGCGATCGACACGGTGCGGCCTGAACGCGGCGAAGGGCAGATGGCAGGTGCGCCACGCCGGGGTCGCGGTGAACCCCGCGCGATAGGACTGCCAGGGGTGGTGCAGCGCGTCGCTCTTGAGATGGAGGTTGTAATCCTCGCCGTTGCCGCGCACCCGCAGCCACAGCCCGGTGAAGTCACCGGCATCGAAGGTCCCCGACTCGGCGAGCGGCAGCAACAGCTGGAGGAATCCGCCACCCTCGGCCAGGCTCACCGCGCCGCGCATGCACAGCACCCGCCGACCGTCCTCCTCGCCGTACCAGTGCGCGCCCTGCGAGCGCCCGCCCATCACCTGATCGGCGACCAGCCGCCAGCGGGTGCCGAGGCACGAGCGGCCATCGGCGGCGCCGAAATCGTCGATCAGCCGCTCGCGCACAAGGCCGCCCGCAGCGCATCGACGAGCACCGCGTTCTCCTCCGGGGTGCCGACGGTGATGCGCAGACAATCGGCGAGGGCCGGGGCGCTGCCGTCGAGGTTCTTCACCAGCACGCCGCGCTCGCACAGCGCCGAGAACAGACCACCGGCGCGCCCCCTGGGGGTACGCACGAGGATGAAGTTGGCCTCGCTCGGATAGGGGTGCAGACCGTCGAGCGCGGCGAGCGCCGCGAACAGCCGCGCGCGCTCCTCACGGATCGCCCGGGTCTGGGCGTCGAACAGCGCCTTGTGACGCAGCGCGAACACCGCCGAGACCTGGGTGAGGACGTTGATGTTGTAGGGCAGCCGGGTCTTGTCGATCTGCGCCAGCCAGTCACGCGGCCCCACCAGATAGCCCAGACGCAGCCCCGCCAGCCCCATCTTCGAGACGGTGCGCATCACCAGCAGGTTGGGCCAGTCGCCGAGCAGACCGAGGAAGCTGGTGTCGGTGAAGGGCGCATAGGCCTCGTCGACCACCACCAGGCCGGGGGCGGCCTCGATGATGCGTACCATGTCCTCGGAGTCGAAGCGGTTGCCGGTGGGGTTGTTGGGATAGGCGAGGAAGATCAACGCCGGACGCTCGCGCTCGATCGCCGCGAGCACCGCCGGCAGGTCGATGGCGAAGTCGGCACGCAGCGGCACGCCGACGTACTCCATGCCCGCGCACTGGGCGATCTGGCGATACATCACGAACCCCGGATCGAGCGACAGCAGCCGCCGTCCGGGGCCGCCGACGGTCATCGCCAGCATCTGGATGAGTTCGTCCGAGCCGTTGCCGAGCAACAGCTCGAACTCGGGGCCGATCCCCATGGTCTCGCGCAGCGCCGTGTGCAGCGCCTCGCCATTGGGGTCGGGGTAGCGGTTGAGATCGAGCCCGCGCAGGGTCTCGAGCCATTCCGCCTTCAACTCATCGGGCCAGCCGTAGGGGTTTTCCATCGCGTCGAGCTTGATCATCCCGTCCGCCGCCGCGACCCGGTAGGCCGGTATGGCCTGGATCTCGGGGCGGACCAACGCATCGATCACCGTGGTCATGTCACGCCACCAGAGGCTATTCGGCGGCGTCCTCGCCGCGATACTCGGCCGAGCGCGCGTGCGCGGTCAGACCCTCGCCCCGCGCCAACACCGAGGCGGTGCGCGAGAGCGTGGCGGCACCGGCCGCCGAGGCCATGATCAGGCTCGAGCGCTTCTGGAAGTCGTAGACCCCCAGCGGCGAAGAGAAGCGCGCGGTGCGCGAGGTCGGCAGCACGTGGTTGGGGCCGGCGCAGTAGTCACCCAGGGCCTCGGCGGTATAGCGACCCATGAAGATGGCGCCGGCGTGACGGATGCGCCCGACCACCGCCTGCGGATCGGCCAGCGACAGCTCGAGGTGCTCGGGGGCGATCTGGTTGGCCACCGCGATGGCGTCGTCGAGGTCGCACGCGGCGATCAGCGCGCCACGGGCGCGCAGCGCGGTGGCGATGATCTCGGCGCGCTCCATGGTCGGCAGCAGACGATCGATGCTCGCCGCCACCCGGTCGAGGAAATCGTGGTCCCAGCTCACCAGGATCGACTGCGCGTCCTGATCGTGCTCGGCCTGGGAGAAGAGGTCCATGGCGATCCAGTCGGGATCGGTCTGGCCGTCGCACACCACCAGGATCTCGGAGGGACCGGCGACCATGTCGATGCCGACCTGGCCGAACACCGCGCGCTTGGCGGTGGCGACATAGATGTTGCCGGGACCGACGACCTTGTCGACCGGCGGCACCGAGTCGGTACCGTAGGCGAGCGCGGCCACCGCCTGGGCGCCACCGATGGCGAAGGCGCGATCGACCCCGGCGACGTGCGCGGCGGCGAGCACCAGCTCGTTGAGTTCGCCATCCGGGGTCGGCACCACCATGATCAGCTCGGCGACCCCGGCGACCTTGGCCGGGATGGCGTTCATCAGCACCGAGGAGGGATAGGCCGCCTTGCCGCCGGGGACGTAGAGCCCGGCGCGATCGAGCGGCGTGACCTGCTGACCGAGCAGGGTGCCGTCGGCCTCCTCGAAGCTCCAGGACTCGACGCTCTGGTGCTCGGCATAGGCACGGATGCGCGCGGCGGCCTGCTCCAGCGCCTCGCGCTGCGCCGCGGGGATGCGCTCCCAGGCGGTGGCCAGACGCGCGCGCGGGATCTCCAGGTCGGCGGCACTGGCCGGCGACCAGCGATCGAAGCGGGCGGTGTAGTCGATCAGCGCCGCGTCGCCGCGCGCGCGCACCTCGCGGATGATCTCGGCGACCGTCTGCTGGACGCGATCGTCGGAGACCGACTCCCAGGCCAGAAGGCCGTCGAGCCGTTCCTGGTAGTCGGCGTCGGTGGTGTCAAGACGTTGGATCTCGGTCACGGATGTCACTCCCGGTCCGTCGCCACGGACCCCATAGCATTCAATTCTGGTTGCTTGCCAGCGCCTCGCGCAGGCTCTCGAGCAGCCCATTGACCGCGGCATGCTTCATCTTCCAGGCGGCCTTGTTGACCACCAGCCGCGAGCTGATGTCGCTGATGTGCTCGAGCGGCACCAGGCCATTGGCCTTGAGCGTGTTGCCGCTCTCGACGAGGTCGACGATACGATCGGCCAAACCGACCAGCGGGGCCAGCTCCATCGAACCGTAAAGCTTGATGATATCGACCTGCTCGCCCTTGGCGGCGTAATAGCGCTCGGCGCTGCGCACATACTTGGTGGCAATGCGCATGCGCCGGTTGGTCGGCGGCGTGCTGTCGGGCAGCCCGGCGACCATCAGCCGGCAGCGGGCGATGCGCAGGTCGAGTGGCTCGTAGAGCCCCTCGCCGCCGTGCTCGAGCAGCACGTCCTTGCCGGCGACGCCGAGATCGGCGGCGCCGTACTGGACATAGGTGGGGACGTCACTGGCGCGGATGATGACGAACTTCACCCGCGCGTCCGTGGTCTCGAGGATCAGCTTGCGGCTGCGCTCCGGATCATCCAGCGGATGGATCCCGGCATGGGCCAGCAGCGGCAGGGTCTGCTCGAAGATACGGCCCTTGGACAGGGCGATGGTCAGGGGGGTGTTCGCTGTCATGGTGTCGCGATCCTAGTCCGCGCCCGAGGTCCGCCGCAGATCGGCGCCCAGGGCGTGCAGCTTTGCTTCGATGTTGTCATACCCGCGATCGAGGTGGTAGAGGCGATCGACCAGGGTCTCGCCCTCGGCCACCAGACCGGCCAGCACCAGACCGGCCGAGGCGCGCAGATCGGTGGCCATCACCGGCGCGGCGGTCAGTCGTCCGACCCCGCGACAGATGGCGGTGTTGCCCTCGATCCGGATCTCGGCGCCCATCCGCTCGAGCTCGGGGACGTGCATGAAGCGGTTCTCGAAGATGGTCTCGGTGACCGTGCCGACGCCCTCGGCGATGCTGTTGAGGGCGCAGAACTGGGCCTGCATGTCGGTCGGGAAACCGGGGTGCGGCGCGGTGTGGATGTCGACCGCGCGCGGGCGCCGACCGTGCATGTCGAGGGCGATCCAATCCTCGCCGGTCGCGACCTCGGCGCCGGCCTCGCGCAGCTTCTGTACCACCGCGTCGAGCGCCTCGGGACAGGTCCGCTCGACCCGCACCCGCCCGCCGGTCATGGCGGCGGCGACCAGGAAGGTGCCGGTCTCGATGCGATCGGGCATCACCCGATGGCTGCCGCCGCCGAGCCGCTCGACGCCCTGGATGCGGATGCGATCGCTACCGGCGCCCTCGACGCGCGCCCCCAGGGTATTGAGGAAGGCGCCGAGGTCGGCCACCTCGGGCTCGCGCGCGGCGTTCTCGATCACCGTCTCGCCCTCGGCCAGGACGGCGGCCATCATCAGGTTCTCGGTGCCGGTGACCGAGACCATCTCCATCACCAGCCGCGCCCCACGCAGACGGCGCGCGCGGGCGCGAATATAGCCGCCCTCGACGGTGATCTCGGCGCCCATCGCGCGCAGCCCCTCGATGTGCAGGTTGACCGGGCGGGCGCCGATGGCGCAGCCCCCGGGCAGGGAGACATCGGCACGACCATAGCGCGCGAGCAGCGGCCCGAGCACCAGGATCGAGGCGCGCATGGTCTTGACCAGCTCGTAGGGCGCGGCGAAGTCGTGCAGCGTGCGCGGCTCGACCTCGACCCGATCACCCTCGCGGCGCAGCGCCGCACCCATCCGCCCCAGCAGCTCCAGGGTGGTGGCGATATCGCGCAGGCGCGGGATATTGGTCAGGGTCACCGGGGCGTCGGCCAGCAGGGTGGCGGCGAGGATCGGCAGCGCCGCGTTCTTCGCCCCCGAGGCCTCGACCACGCCATCGAGCCTGGTCCCACCGTTAATCAGCAGCTTGTCCATGGTCTCGGCGAACCCCTGAGGGACGAAGGCGCTCGCGCCCGCTCCCTCGCTCTGTTTCGATTGCGACGGACACGCCGCCGCCGGCCCAGGCTCGAGCATCACTCCAGCATCCACCACAGGCTCCCTGTCAGCTCGATCGCGCCGCCGCCGGGGTGGTCGATACCGGCAACAACTCCAGGATGTTCGAAAAGGCCGCGATCCGCCGCAGCGAATCGGGAAGATTGGCATAGCTCAGCGCGACGCCGCGCGCCCGGGCGAGGTCGAGCCATTCGAGCAGCAGCGCCAGACCGGCGCTGTTGGCGGCGCTGACGCCGGCCAGGTCGATCTCGACGGTCGTGGGCGCGCGCAGCAACGCCTCGCCCTCGACCGCCAGCCGGGTAACCGTGGCGAGATCGAGTACGCCGTCGAGACGCCAGCGACCCGGCGCGGTCTCGCTCAGGCGGGTGGCGCTCATTCGCGCCCCTTGAGGTTCATGTCCTCGAGCCGGGCGATCAGACCGTCGATCCCGGAGCGCTGGATCTCGGTGGCGAAGTCGCTGCGATAGTTGCCGACCAGGCTGGCATTGCTGATCACCACGTCATAGACCTTCCAGCCGGAACCACCGTCGTACATGCGGTAGTCGACCGGGATCGGCGAACCGCCCGACTGCTGAACCTCGGTGGCGACGGTCACCATGTTCGGGCGCGAACTCGGGCGCACCGGCAGATAGCGGATCTCCTCGCCCGAATAGCTCAGCAGCGAGCGCGCATAGGTGCGGATCAGCACCTGCTTGAAGCTGTCGACCAGACGCTGGCGCTGCGCCTGACTGGCCTCGCGCCAATAGCGACCGACCGCGCCCTGGGTGATGCGCACGAAGTCGAAGTGAGGCGCGACCTGGTCCTCGAGCAGACCATAGATCAGGCTCGGATCGCGCTCGATCTCGGCGCGGCGCTGCTCGAGGGTGTCGAGCATGCGCATGGTGGTGCGCTCGACCAGGGCGGTGGCCGACTCCTGGGCCGCGCTCGCCAGACCACTGCCGAGGCTCGCCAGCACCAGGGTCACCAGCAATAGAAAATGACGTTGCCGCAACATCAGCCGTCTCCGCTTGCCTTACTGAATAAGAATTGTCCGATCATCTGCTCGAGGATCATCGCCGACTGGGTCTGCATGATCTCGTCACCGTCGCGCAGCACGTCGGGGCTGCCGCCGGGCTCGAGTGCGACGTACTGCTCGCCGAGCAGTCCGGAGGTGAAGACGTTGGCGAAGGTGTCCATCGGCAGGTTGTCGACCGCCGAGTCGATGCGCAGCGTCACCACCGCCTCGAAGGTGCGGGGATCGAAGTCCACCGCTTCCACGCGCCCGACCCGAACCCCGGCCATGCTCACCGGCGCACGCGCCTTGAGGCTGCCGACGTTGGCAAAGCGTGCGGTGAGCCGATAACCCTCGTCGCCCCCGGCGAGATTGAGGTTGCTGACCTGCATCGCGAGGAAGAACAGGGCGACGAAGCCGGCGACCATGAAGGCCCCGACCAGGATCTCGATGTTGCGTTGTCTTGCCATCTCATCAGCCTCCGAACATCAACGCGGTGAGCACGAAATCGAGCCCGAGCACGGCCAGCGCGCCATGCACCACGGTACGGGTGGTCGCGCGGCTCACGCCCTCGGAGGTCGGGCTGCAGTCATAGCCCTGGAACAGCGCGATCCAGGTCACCACCACGCCGAACACCAGCGACTTGATGACACCGTTGACCACGTCCTCGCGAAAATCGACCGCCGACTGCATCTGGCTCCAGAAGGCGCCGGCGTCGACGCCAAGCAGCCCGATGCCGACGAAATAGCCGCCGATCACGCCGACGGCACTGAACACCGCCGCCAGCAGCGGCATCGCCAACACCCCGCCGAACAACCGCGGCACCAGGATCCGGCGCACCGGATCGACGGCCATCAACTCCAGCCCGGCGAGCTGCTCGGTGGCCTTCATCAGGCCGATCTCGGCGGTCAGCGCCGAGCCCGCGCGACCGGCCACCAACAGCGCCGTGACCACCGGGCCGAGCTCACGCACCAGCGAGGCGGCGACCATCAGCCCCAGGCTCTCGGCGGCGCCGAAGCGAGCCAGCACATAGTAGCCCTGCAGCGCCAACACCATGCCGACGAACAACCCGGAGACGCCGACGATCAGCATCGAGAGCACGCCGACGTTGTAGACCTGCGCGATCAGCAGCCGCGGCCGGCGCAGCACCTCACCGATGCCGAGCACCATCGCCAGCAGCAGCCGATGGGCGCGTCCGAAGCGCGCCAGGGCATCGAGCCCACCGCGACCGAGTCGCGCCAGGGGATCGAACAACATCTCAGCGTCCTCCCCGGCTCAGCAGGTCTTCGGCCAGCGAGGGCCCCGGATAGTGGAAATGCACCGGCCCGTCGGCCTGACCGTCCATGAACTGGCGCACCCAGGTCGAGCGCTCGGCGGCGATCTCGGCCGGTGAGCCCTGGGCGACCACCCGACCGTGCGAGATCAGATAGACATGATCGGCGATCCGGCTGGTCTCGGCCACATCGTGCGACACCAGCACGCTGGTGAGGTTCGCCGCGTCGTTGAGCTGGCGGATCAGCGACACCAGCGCGCCCATGGAGATCGGGTCCTGGCCGGTGAAGGGCTCATCGTAGAGGATCATCTCGGGATCGAGCGCGATCGCCCGCGCCAGCGCTACCCGACGCGCCATGCCGCCGGACAGCTCGCTCGGCATCAGCGCGCGCGCGCCGCGCAGCCCCACCGCCTCGAGCTTCAGCAATACCAGCTTGCGCAGCAGCGAAGGCGAGAGGTCGGTGTGCTCGCGCAGCGGATAGGCGACGTTGTCGAAGACGTTGAGATCGGTCAGCAGCGCCCCGCTCTGGAACAGCATGCCCATGCGTCGGCGCAATCGATAGAGCGCGCTCTTGTCGAGCTCGTGCACCGCCACACCGCCGATCTCGACGCGACCGGCGTCAGGACGCAGTTGTCCGGTAATCAGTTTGAGCAGCGTGGTCTTGCCGGTCCCGCTCGGTCCCATCACCGCAGTCACGGCGCCGCGACGGATGTCGAGATCGAGCCCGTCGAAGATGACCCGCTCGCCGCGGCGGAAGGTCAGGTCGCGGACCCGCACCAGCACATCGTCGGTGGCGGATGCCCGCGCGGCTCCATTGGTGCCCGCAGACGCGTCCTCGACCCGGACGCCCGGCGCGCCGCCTGGGCCCTGGCTTGGCATCATGGTGAAATGTCGCTATCGACGCATCGGTCGGCCAAAGCGGGCAATTCTCGCGGCCCCGGCGCGGGGCGTCAAGCAAAGGGCGGCCAGCGACCAAGAAGATTGAACCGCCAAGCCGCGAAGGGCGCAAAGAAGAGGTAGGGCCTCCAGCGACCAGCCTCCAGTCGCCAGTGGGTGTGCGTCCTCGACAACAGCACGGCCTGCCATCACCATTGGCGCCGGCGCTTGAGGACACGTGACCACGGGCCGCTGGTCGCCGACCACTTGAACACCTTTGCGCTCTTTGCGGCTTGGCGGTTCAATCCTGGCGGCTGGCGACAGCCCCCTCGCCCGATGCGACATGTCCGCGTGGCATGGTGTATTTTTCTTGGTTTGACCGACCACTCATCGGCTCCATCCCCGAGACCATGACCGAACGACGACAACTCGGCGCCCGTCTGGCGCCGCTCGATGCCGGCGAGCACCAACGCATCATCGATCTCGCCCGTGCCGTTCTCGACACCGAGGCCCAGGCGATCACGGCGCTCGCCGCACGGATCGACACCCCTTTTGTCACCGCCTGTCGCTACATGCTCGCCTGCGCCGGACGCATCGTGGTCACCGGCATGGGCAAGTCGGGGCACATCGGCGGCAAGATCGCCGCCACCCTGGCGAGCACCGGCAGTCCGGCCTTCTTCGTCCACCCCGGCGAGGCCAGCCACGGCGATCTGGGGATGATCACCCCGCTCGACGTCGTGGTGGCGATCTCCAATTCCGGCGAGACCGCCGAGGTGCTCACCATCCTGCCGGTGCTCAAGCGCCTCGGGGTGCCGATGATCGCGATGACCGGGCGGCGCGACTCGACCCTGGCGCGCGAGGCCGACGTCCATCTCGATGTCACCGTCTCGGCCGAGGCCTGCCCGCTCGGCCTGGCGCCGACCACCAGCACCACCGCGGCGCTGGCAATGGGGGATGCGCTCGCCGTGGCGCTACTCGAGGCGCGTGGCTTCACCGCCGAGGACTTCGCCCGCTCGCACCCGGCCGGGAGCCTGGGGCGGCGCCTGCTGCTGCACGTCGACGACATCATGCATCGCGACGAACGGGTCCCCCGCGTCGGGCGCGAGGCGAGCCTGCTGGCCACCCTCGAGGAGATCTCGCGCAAGGGGCTGGGGATGAGCGCGGTGGTCGACGAGGGTGGGCGGCTGTGCGGCATCTTCACCGACGGCGACCTGCGCCGTGCGCTCGATCGCGGCGTCGACGTCCACCACACCCGGATCGAGACGGTGATGACCCGCGACTGTGTCACCATCTCCCCCGGCGCGCTCGCCGCCGAGGCGCTGCAGCTGATGGAGGCGCGCTCGATCAACGCGCTGCTGGCGCTCGACGACGAGCGCCGCCCGGTCGGCGCACTCAACATGCACGACCTGTTGCGCGCGGGCGTGGTCTGAAACTGCCCCCGCTGGTCAAAACCGCCCGCGCACCCGACAATGCGCCGCACAGGGGCCCGCCCCTTCTTCCTCATCAAGGAGTCACCAGGGAGATGCAAGAGATCCGCAACCGCGCCGCCGCCATTCGTCTGGCGATCTTCGACGTCGACGGCGTACTCACCGACGGCAGCCTCTATCTCGGCGACGACGGTCAGGAATACAAGGCGTTCAACGCCCGCGACGGTCACGGCATGGTGATGTTGCGCGAGTCCGGCGTGACCCTCGCGGTGATCACCGGGCGCAGCTCGCGGGTGGTCACCATGCGGATGAAGGGATTGGGGGTGAACCACGTCTACCAGGGCCAGCGCGACAAGCTCGCCGCCTATCTCGAGCTGCGCGAGCGACTGGGGATCGAGGACGCCGCCGTGGCCTATCTCGGCGACGACGTCATCGACCTGCCGGTGATGCGCCAGGTCGGGCTCGCCGCGGCGGTGGCCGATGCCCACCCGATGGTACGCGCCGAGGCGCACTGGCACACCACGGCGCACGGCGGGCGCGGCGCCGCGCGCGAGTTCTGCGAACTGATCATGGACGCTCAGGGGACGCTCGCGCGACTGGCCGGACAGCGTCCATGAGCACCCGCGCGCACTGGCCGCTGCGCTACTACCTGCTCGCCGCCTTCTTCGCCTTCAGCGGGCTCGCGGGCTGGTGGCAGGTCCAGCGCATCGACCAGCCGCAGGGACCGGCCACCGTACGCCCCCGCGTCCCCGACTACGTGGTCCACGCGTTCACCGCGCTCGAGACCGACACCAGCGGCGCACCGAGCCGACGCCTGAGCGCAACCGAGTTGCGTCAGTTCGTCGCCGAGGATCTCTCCGAGCTCGACCGCCCACACATGCAGCTGTTCCAGTCCGACGGACCGCCGTGGCGCGCGCGCGCCGAGCACGGGCTGGTGCTCGACGGCGGCGCGGAGGTGCGGCTGACCGGCGACGTCCATCTCGAGCGCGACGCCACCGCCGAGGCCCCGCCCGCGCACATCGAGACCGAGCAGCTCAACGTCTGGCACCAGCGCGCCTATGCCCGTACCGACCTGCCGGTGCGGGTGGCCAGCGGCGAGGACTGGCTGAGCGCCACCGGCATGCAGCTGTGGTACGACGAGCCGGCGCGCGCCACCTTCCACGGTCGCACCCGGATGCTGCTCGCCCCGACCCAGGAGACCCAACCATGAGCCCTCCACTGCGCCTGCTGGCACTGTTGCTGTTGTTCGGCTGGAACCCGGCCAACGCGCTCGACGACGACCCCCAGCAACCGATGTATATCGAGGCCGACGACGTCGAGGTACGCGAGGCCGAGGGCACCAGCATCTATGTCGGCAACGTCGAGGTCACCCAGGGCAGCATGCGCCTGCACGCCGACCACATGACCGTCTATCACCGCGAGGACCGCCGCCCGCGCCAGATCATCGCCATCGGCACCCCGGCGCGCTTCCGTCAACTGCTCGAGGACGACCAGGGCGAGGTCCGCGCCTTCGCCAGGCGCATGGAGTTCGACACCGACCGCGACGAGCTGGTGCTGATCGACGAGGCGGTACTGATCCAGGGCGAGGACCGCGTCGCCAGCGAGCACATCGTCTACGACCGTGCCCGCGAACACTTCCGTGCCGGCGGCAGCGGTCGGGTGCGGATCACCATCACCCCCGAGGAGGAGTCATGACAGGGGTCGACGGATGAGCGTACTGCGCGCCGAACAGCTCAAGAAACGTTATCGCAGCCGCGAGGTCCTGCGGGGAGTGAGCGTCGAGGTCGAGGCCGGCGAGGTGGTCGGGCTGCTCGGCCCCAACGGCGCGGGCAAGACCACCTGCTTCTATCTCATCGTCGGGCTGATCCCGGCCGACCAGGGGCGCATCACCCTCGACGAGCACGATGTCACCCTGATGCCAATGCATGCGCGCGCGCGCGCCGGACTGAGCTATCTGGCGCAGGAGCCCTCGGTGTTTCGCAAGCTCAGCGCGCGCGACAACATCCTCGCGATCCTCGAGACCCGCGGCGACCTCGACCGCGAGCAGCGCGAGCAGCGTTGCGAGCAGCTGCTCGAGGAGCTCGGCATCGCCCATATCGGCGAGTCGCTGGCGCTCAGCCTCTCCGGCGGCGAGCGCCGTCGTCTCGAGATCGCCCGCGCGCTGGCCGTCGACCCCAAGGTGATGCTGCTCGACGAGCCCTTCGCCGGCGTCGACCCGATCGCCGTGGGCGACATCAAGGCGATCGTTTCGCACCTGCGCGAGCGCGGCATCGGCGTGTTGATCACCGATCACAACGTGCGCGAGACGCTCGACATCTGCGATCGCGGCTACATCATCAGTAATGGCGAGGTGATCGCCGCCGGCCGCCCCGACGAGCTGCTCGCCAACCAGCAGGTACGCGACGTCTATCTCGGCGCCGACTTCGCCATGTAGCATGTAGGCGGCAGCATCCGCGCCCCGCTGCTACATATTGGGAGTAAGATGAAGACCATCGCGCCCCGGCAGGGGGCGCGCTTGACGTGACTCAGGCACCTTTGTTGCCACCCGACCTATAATCGTCATAGGACGGTCATCGACCCGGCATAGAGACAGACGCAAGACGCATCGGCGATCCATGAAGCAAACCATCCAGCTTCGCCTCGGCCAACACCTGACGATGACGCCCCAGCTGCAGCAGGCGATTCGCCTCCTGCAGCTGTCGACGCTCGAGCTGCAGAAGGAGATCCAGGAGGCGCTGGACTCCAACCTGATGCTCGAGGAGGCCGAGGAGGCCGACCGCTTCGCCGCCAACGGAGAGGACAGCGGCAATGGCGCACACGAGTCCCCGCCCAGCGATGAGCAGGGCAGCGCCGAGCGTGAGCTCCAGGGCGAGACCAACGAGATCCCCGATGAGCTCCCGGTCGACACCCAGTGGGCCGATGTCTACGACGGCTATCTACCGCCGAGCACCCAGGGCAGCGCCGAGAACGCCGATTTCGACCCCTTCCTCCACCAGAGCCGCCCTCAGACCCTGCACGATCACCTCCTCTGGCAGCTCAACCTGATCCGGCTGAGCGAGCGCGACGAGATGATCGCCGAGGCGGTGATCGATGCCATCGACGCGCGCGGCTATCTTCGGGCCGATCTCGACGAGCTGCTGAGCACCATCGGCGACGATCAGATCAGCCTCGAGGAGATCGCCACCATGGTGCACCGGGTGCAGTCGTTCGATCCCCCGGGGGTCGGCGCCCGCGATCTCGCCGAGTGCCTGCAGATCCAGCTGCGGCAGCTCCCCGCCGAGACCCCGCAGCGCGACCTCGCGCTGGCGATCTGTCGCGACGGCTTCGAGCACCTGCCGCGCAAGGACATCGCCGCGCTGATGCGCCGCTTCAAGCAGACCGAGCCCGAGATTCGTGGTGCACTCACGCTGATCTGCCAGCTCAACCCGCACCCCGGCGACTTGATCGCGCAGGAGCCCCCGGAGTACGTTGTACCCGACATCTTCGTGCGCAGAGAGAATGGTCGCTGGTCGGTGGAACTCAACCCGGAATCCACACCTAAACTGAGGGTGAACGCAGACTACGCCCGGCTGATCCGGCGCGCCGACACCAGCAGCGACAGCGTCACCATGCGCAACCACCTGCAGGAGGCGCGCTGGTTCATCAAGAGCCTGGCGAGCCGCAACGACACCGTGCTGCGGGTGGGCGCCAAGATCGTGGAGATGCAGCAGGCGTTCTTCGAGCACGGCGAGGAGGCGATGCGGCCGATGGTGCTGCGCGACGTCGCCGAGGCGCTCGAGCTGCACGAGTCGACCGTCTCCCGGGTCACCACGCAGAAATACATGCATACGCCGAGGGGCACCCTGGAGTTCAAGTACTTCTTCTCGTCCCACGTCAGCACCACTTCTGGTGGGGAGTGTTCATCAACGGCGATCCGCGCGCTCATTCGTAAGCTGATCGCCGCCGAACCCGCCAGAAAACCCTTGAGCGACAGCAAGATCGCGGCCGAACTGGCCGATCGCGGCATCCAGGTCGCGCGTCGAACCGTCGCCAAGTACCGCGAGGCCATGGGTATTCCAGCCTCGAACGAGCGCAAACGCCTGGCATGAGCAGGCTGTTTGGAACCCCTGTAAGGAGTCCAATGATGCAAATCAATCTGACGGGTCATCACGTCGACATCACCGAGGCACTGCGCGACTACGTCGACAGCAAATTCGCACGCCTGGCGCGTCACTTCGACCACGTCACCAATGCCCACGTCATTCTCAGCGTTGAGAAGCTCGACCAGAAGGCCGAGGCGACGCTGCACATCAATGGTGGGAAGCTCTTCGCCGACTCCGTGCATGAAGATATGTATGCCGCGATCGACGGCCTGACCGACAAGCTCGATCGCCAGATCCTGCGCCACAAGGAGAAGAAGAACGACTATCGCAGCGCACCCGGCCCGAAGGCGGCCGACTCTGAAGCCGAGGCCGACGCCGAGGCCGATACCGAATAGCCCGGCAACGGCCTGATGGCCCATGCGTCGGCGGGGCGTCGGGACACCCGACACCCGCCGGACCGACGCACCGACACCTCGAACGGATCCGTGATCGCGCCGTTCGGGGTGTTTTGCATTGAGACCCTGAGATCCGAGCCGATATCGACACCTGCGGGCTCCGACGACTCGAAGGACACCCAGAATCCATGACCACGACCACGCGCCCCGATCACCCGCCGGTATGGACACCGGACACCGTCACCGCCCAGCGCCCCTGTCCCTGCGACCACCAGGAGCCTTGACCGATGTTCAGTCCAGACCTGATCAGCGAGGCCCGAGTCAGCTGCGGTGCCGAGATCGCCAGCAAGAAGCGGCTGCTCGAGACGCTCGCCGAGCTGCTGGCCAACGACCACCCCCGTCTCAACACCGAACTCGTCTTCGAGCGTCTGCTCGAGCGCGAGCGACTCGGCAGCACCGGACTCGGTCACGGTGTGGCGCTGCCGCACGCCCGCATCAAGGAGATCAACGAGGTGCTCGGAGCCTTCGTCAGCACCAGCACCGGGGTCGACTATGACGCGATCGACGGCGAGCCGGTCGATCTCGCCTTCGCCCTGCTGGTCCCGGAGAGCGCCACCGAGGAGCATCTGCGCTTGCTCGCCCGGCTCGCCGGCATGTTCAGCGACCCGGCCACCCGCGCCGCGCTGCGCGAGGCCGGCTCGGCGGCGAGCGTGCTGCAACTGATCGAGACGAGCGAGGCGCGCTAGCGCCACGCCGACCTGGGCCATGCTCGACAGCCTCCAGTCACTCCTCGAACAGACCGGCCCGCGGCTGCAGCTGCGCTGGCTCAACGGCGAGCCCGAACAAGGCTCCCCACTGCGCCGGCCCGAGCGCGCACGCTCGCGCGAGTCGCTGATCGGCTCGCTCAACTGCATCCACCCCAACTGTCTGCAGGTGATCGGGCGCGCCGAGCAGCGCTATCTCCAGGCACTGGGACGCACCGCCTTCGAGGAAACCCTCGAGCAACTCTTCGCCGAGCAACCGGCGGCGATCCTGTTCGCCGACGGCCTCGAGCCCCACCCCGCCTTCTTCGCCTTCGCCGCCGAGCACGACACCCCGCTGCTCGGCTCGCCGCTCGGCGACGAGGAGCTGATCAACCACCTGCGCTATTTTCTCACCCACGCCCTGGCCGAGCGCCAGACCCTGCACGGCGTCTTCATCGAGGTGCTGGGGATGGGGGTATTGCTGGTCGGCGATCCGGCGGTGGGCAAGAGCGAGCTGGCGCTCGACCTGATCACCCGCGGTCATCGGCTCATCGCCGACGACGCGCCGCGCTTCGCGCGCATCGCCCCGGAGGCCATCGAGGGCACCTGCCCGGAGACCCTGCGGGACTTCCTCGAGGTGCGCGGGCTGGGTATCCTCAACATCCGCGCGATGTTCGGCGAGGGCGCGGTCCAGCGCAGCAAGACGCTGAACCTGATCATCGATCTGCAACCCCTCGACCAGCAACAGATCGCCGGTCTCGACCGGCTCACCGGCAGCCTCTCGGCAACCGACGTGCTCGGGGTGGCGATCCCGACCATCACCATGCCGGTGGCGCCGGGACGCAACCTGGCCATCCTGGTGGAAGCGGCAGTGCGCCACCAGATCCTACGTATCCGTGGCTATGACGCCGGCGTCGACTTCATCGACCGGCAGGCGCGGGCGATCCGTCTCGACCGCCCCGACCCGCCCGGCCCCGGATCCAGACCCTAGCACCGCTCCCGACCTCGATCGGGACCGGCCCGGAGCAACCCGCAGCCCATGAAACTCGTCATCCTCAGTGGCCTGTCCGGCTCGGGCAAGAGCGTCGCCCTGCATACGCTCGAGGACCTTGGCTATTACTGCATCGACAACCTGCCGCTGTTCCTGCTCAAGGACCTGGTCGCGGGGCTGCGCAAGGCCCCCGACGACGGCTTCTCCAGCACCGCGGTGGGCATCGACGCGCGCACCAGCCCGCGCGCGCTCGGTCGGCTCGCGGAGCTAATCGAGGAGGCGCGCGCCCAGGGCATCGACTGTCGGGTGATGTTCCTCGACGCCGACACCGACACCCTCAAGCGCCGCTTCAGCGAGACCCGGCGACGTCACCCGCTCACCCGCGGCAACCGCTCGCTCGACGAGGCCATCCGCCTCGAGCGCCGTCTGCTCGAGGCCATCGGCCGCTGCGCCGAGATCCGTATCGACACCACCCACACCAATGTGCACGAACTACGCGACCTGGTCCGCGCCCACCTCGTCGGCAGCGACTCGCCCAAGGTCTCGATCCTGCTGCAGTCGTTCGGCTTCAAGCACGGCGTGCCCAAGGACGTCGACTTCATCTTCGACGTGCGCTGCCTGCCCAACCCGCACTGGCAGCCGGAACTCAAGCAACTGACCGGACTCGATCAGCCGGTGATGGAGTTCCTCGACGCCAGCACCGAGGTCGGCGAGATGCGTGACGACATGCTCGCCTTCTTCGACCGCTGGATCCCGCGCTTCGAGACCGACGGGCGCAGTTATCTCACCATCGCCATCGGCTGTACCGGCGGCCAGCATCGCTCGGTCTACATGACCGAGGCGCTGCGCCGTCACTTCGAGCAGACCGGTCACAAGGTGCTGGTCAGACACCGGGAGTTACCGTGAGCATCGGACTGTTACTCATCACCCACCAGCCACTCGGCGGCGACCTGCTGCGCATCGCCAGCGCCATCCTCGGCACCGAGCCGGCAGCCACCGAAGCGCTCGAACTGGTCAACGACCGTCCCTGCGAGTGCATGCTGCGCGAGGCGCTCGACTGCGTCGACCGACTCGACCAGGGCGGCGGCGTACTGGTGCTCACCGATCTCTACGGTGCCACCCCGGCCAACATCGCCCTGGCGCTGCACGAGCAGCGACGCCGGGTACGGGTGATCTCCGGGGTCAACCTGCCGATGCTGCTGCGCGCGCTCAACTATGCCGAGCTCGACCTCGACAGCGTCGCCGAGAAGGCGCTCGAGGGCGGGCGCGAGGGTGTGATTCGCTGCCAGGAGCAGGACGCATGACCAGCAAGGACTTCGAGATCATCAACAAACTCGGCCTCCACGCCCGCGCTGCGGCCAAGCTGGTGCAGTGCGCCAACGGCTTCACCAGCCGCATCGAGGTCGAGCGCCGCGGTCAGCGCGTCAACGGCAAGAGCATCATGGGGGTGATGATGCTGGCCGCCAGCCGCGGCACCTGGATCACCGTCAGCGCCGAGGGCGAGGACGAGGCCGCTGCACTGACGGCGATCGAGCAACTCATCGGCGACCGCTTCGGGGAAGGCGAGTGACCATCGCCTATCAGGGCATCGGCATCCACTCGACGCGCGCCATCGCGCTCGGGCCGGCGCTGGTCGACAGTCGCAGCCTGGCCACCATCGGCCATATCGAGATCAGCGACGAGCAGGTACCCGCCGAACTCGAGCGGCTGGAGCGGGCGATCGACGCGGCGCGCGGCGCGCTCGAGGCGGTGCGCGCGCAGATCCCCACCCAGACCCCGCAGAACATCGCCGAATTCATCGATACCCATCTGCTGATGCTCGAGGACGCGGCGCTGGTCGAGGAGGTCCGGCGCATCGTCAGCGCCGAGCGCTGCAGCGCCGAGTGGGCGCTGCAGCAGCAGCGCGACACCCTGGTGCGCATCTTCGACGAGATGGACGACCCCTATCTGCGCACCCGCCGTGACGACGTCGAGCACGTCGTCCACCAGATCCAGTCCTTCCTCGCCGGCGAGTCCCCGGAGCCGCGCCTGCCCGAGCACGATCTCGACGGCCATGTGGTGGTCGCCCGCGACCTCACCCCGGCCGACACCATCCTGCTCCACCACCGCGGCATCGCCGGCTTCGTCACCGAGTTCGGCGGGCCGATGTCGCACACCGCGATCCTCGCGCGCAGCCTCGGGGTCCCGGCGGTGATCGGGGTGCGCAACATCACCCGCTACATCGAGCCGCGCGAGTTCCTGGTGGTCGACGGCGAGAACGGCACCGTGCTGTGCGATGCCGACGACCTCACCATCGCCCACTTCCGTGATCGCGTCCGCGCCGCCGAGGCGCGCCAGCACCGGCTGCGCCGACTGATCGGACGCGCCGCGCGCACCCGCGATGGCATCGCAGTCGGCCTCCAGGCCAACCTCGAGCTGCCCGAGGACGTGGAGACGGCGCGCGCCAACGGCGCCGCCGGCGTCGGACTCTACCGCACCGAGTTCCTCTACATGAACCGCCTCGACCTGCCCGACGAGGAAGAGCAGTTCGCCAGCTACGCGGCGATGATCGAGGGACTCGGCGGCATCCCCACCACCATCCGCACCCTCGATCTCGGTGCCGACAAGGACAGCGCCGCCCAGCCCATCGAGCCGAGCGGCAATCCCGCGCTGGGGCTGCGCGCGATCCGTCTCTGTCTCAAGGAACCGGCACTGTTCCGACCACAGCTGCGTGCCATCCTGCGCGCCTCGGCGCTCGGTCCGGTGCGGCTGATGCTGCCGATGGTCTCGGGGGTGCGCGAGGTCATGGCGGTACGCCAACTGCTCGAGCAGCTCAAGCGCGAACTCGCCAGCGAGGGGCTGGCGCACGACCCGGCGCTACCGCTCGGCGCGATGATCGAGGTGCCGGCCGCGGCGCTCGCCGCCGGGGCCATCGCCCGTCACTGCGATTTCCTCTCGATCGGCACCAATGACCTCATCCAGTACACCCTCGCCATCGATCGCCTCGACGACGCCGTCAACGACCTCTACGACCCCACCCACCCGGCGATCCTGCGGCTGATCCGCATGACCATCGAGGCCGGTCGCGCCCGCGGCATCCCGGTCGGGATGTGCGGCGAGATGGCCGGCGACGCGCGCTTCACCCGACTGCTGCTGGGGCTCGGGCTGCGCGAGTTCAGCATGCAGCCCGGTGCCCTGCTCGACGTCAAGGAGGTGGTGCTCGCCGCCGACACCAGCACCCTGCAGCGACGCACCGAGGCGCTCTTCGCCCGGCTCGACGAGGCCGACCCACAGGACCTGCTCGCGGCACTCAACACCGATTGACGCCGCCCCCAGGCCCCTCCCATCGGCTCTGTTAGGATAGGCGCAACCGAGCGCCGGCCCCCGCGATGCACCGCCACCCCGCGCCCGGCGAGCGTCTCCCAATCACAGCAGCCACGGGCAGCCATGACAGCCGCAGCACCCAGCACCACTGACGACCAGCGTTTCGCCGATCTTCACCAGGTTCTCGAGCAGGGCGCCATGCGCAAGGCCGCGCGCATGCTCAATGCACTGCAGCCGGCCGAGATCGCCCACCTGCTGGAGTCGCAGCCGCCCAAGGAGCGCGAGCTGGTGTGGAGTCTGGTCGATGCCGAGTACGACGGCGAGATCCTCACCTATCTCAACGACGACGTGCGCGAGCAGCTGATCAGCCAGATGGACGCCGGCGAGCTGGTCGCCGCCGTCGGCGGGCTCGACACCGACGACCTCGCCGACCTCATCCAGGACCTGCCGGTGACCATCACCAGCGAGGTCCTCAAGTCGCTCGACCAGCAGCGTCGCGAACGGCTGCAGACCGCCCTCGCCTTCCCCGAGGACAGCGCCGGCGGCTTGATGAACACCGACACCGTGACCGTCCGCCCCGAGGTCACGCTCGACGTGGTGATGCGCTATCTGCGCCGACTCAAGGACGGGCTGCCGGACATCACCGACAACCTCATCGTGGTCAACCGCGAGGGCTACTATCTCGGCGTACTCTATCTCACCGATCTGCTCACCCACGACCCCGAGGAGACGGTGGCCGAGGCGATGACCCTGGCGGTGCAGGCGATCCCGGCGACCTGGGGGGCGCGCGAGGTGGCCACCCGCTTCGAGCAGCACGACCTGGTCACCGCACCCGTGGTCGACGACTCGGGACTGCTGCTCGGGCGCATCACCGTCGACGACGTGATGGACGTCATCCGCGAGGAGGCCGAGCACCAGTTCCTCGGCCAGGCCGGTCTCTCCGAGACCGAGGACATGTTCGCCCCGGTGCTGCTCAGCGCGCGACGTCGCGCGCTGTGGCTCGGGGTGAACCTGCTCACCGCCTTCCTCGCCGCCTGGGTGATCGGTCGCTTCGAGGACACCATCCAGCAGGTGGTGGCGCTGGCGGTGCTGATGCCGGTGGTCGCCAGCATGGGCGGTATCGCCGGTACCCAGACCCTGACCCTGGCGATCCGCGGCCTGGCGATCGGTCAGCTCTCGAGCAAGAACGCCCGCTGGCTGCTGTGGAAGGAGCTGGCGGTGGCGGCGATCAACAGCGTGGTCTGGGCGGTGGTGGTGGCGGCGGTCGCCGCCTACTGGTTCGGCGATCCGCAGATCGCGCTGGTGATCGGCGTGGCGATCACCATCAACCTGCTCGCCGCCGCCCTCGCCGGGGCGCTGCTGCCGATGGCGCTGGAGCGCTTCGGCATCGACCCGGCGCTCGCCGGCGGGGTGATCCTCACCACCGTCACCGACGTGGTCGGCTTCGTCGCCTTCCTCGGGCTCGCCACCCTGTTCCTGGTCTGAGCCAGGCTCAGCCGCGCCAGCGCTCGAGCAGGGCCAGGGTCGCCTCGACCCGCGCCCGCGCACCTTCGGCGCTGTCGGCCTCGGCATAGACGCGCAGCTCCGGGGCGTTGCCCGAGGGGCGCAGATGGACGATCTCGCCGGCGGCGAAGGTGAGACGCAGCCCGTCGGTCTGGTCGACCTCGGCGACGGCGCCGAGCGCCTCACCGAACAAGGCGCCGATCGCCGCGGGATCGGCGGCGAGCGCAGCGATACGCGACTGCGCCTGCGCCGAAGGGAACTCGCGCAGCCGATCGCTCGCGGTGAAGCGTGGCGGCAGCTCGGCGGCGAGCGCGGCGAGCGGCAATGCGCGCGCGGCGCTCGCCTGCAGCAACGCGAGGGCGACGATCACCGCGTCGCGTGTCGGCAGCGCCGCCAGCACCCGCCCGTCGCGCTCGATGGCGCTGCCGAGCAGGAAACCACCATTGGCCTCATAACCGACCACCGGCGCCAGACCACGCCCGAGCAGCGTCGTCATCCCGGCGATCACATAGGGCGACCCGATACGGGTGCGCAGCACCTCGGTGAAGCCCCCGCAACGCTCGACTGCGGTATTGCTGCTCACCGGGGTGACCACCGCCGCGGCGCCGAGCTGGCGCGCGCAGAGGATGCCGGCGATATCCCCGCGCAGCCACTCGCCCCGGGCATCGGCGACCAGCGGGCGGTCGCCGTCGCCATCGGCCGAGACCAGCGCATCGAACGCGCCATCGGCGCACCACTCACGCGCCAGCGCGACGTCCTCGGGACGGATCGCCTCGGTATCGACCGGCACGAACCGATCGGCGCGCGCCAGCCGCCGCACCTCGGCGCCAAGTGCTTCGAGCAGCTCGGCGAGACAGTCGCGTGCCACGCTCGAGTGCTCGTAGACCCCGACCCGCAGCCCGCGCAGACAGCCCTCGGGGAAGAAGTCGAGATAGCGCCGCAGATAGGCGCCGCGCGCCGCGTCACTCGCCGGCGGCAGCGGCGCGGCGGCGGTGTCGACAAAGGCCCCCGCGGCGGTGAACAGCTCCCCGGGCGCGATCACCGGCAGGGCGCGGATCGCCGCCTCGTCGTCCTTGAGGATCTCGCCACTGGGCAGATTGAACTTGATGCCATTGCGGTCGTCCGGGATATGGCTGCCGGTGACCATCAGCGTCGGCACGCCCCGGGCAAGACCGTAGGCCCCAAGCGCCGGGGTGGGAATGCGACCGTGGTCGCGCGGTTCCAGACCGAGATCACGTGCGGCACGGGCACAGGCGCGGAGGATACGCTCGGTGCTCGGGCGCAGGTCGCCGGCGAGGCCGACCTCGGCGCCGGCAGCCAGCGCCCCCTGGTCACGAACATAACGGAGAAAGGCATGGGCATAGGCGTAACAGACCCGGTCGGTCATCGCCGTCGCCAGCCCACGAGCGCCACTGGTCCCGAACTTGACCCCAGAGGTCGTCATCAACTCGTCGATCAGCACCCTTGCCTCCCTTAGCTCTTCAACGCATGGCCGATTGCGACAGTCTAGAACCGCCAGCGGCCAGCGGCCAGCGGCCAGCGGCCAGCGGATTGAACCGCAAAGCCGCGAAGAACGCCAAGGGATGAATAGCAACCAGCCGCCGGCCTCCAGTGGGCGCGCAGCCTCGACGACGGGCGCACTGACAACAGGCGGTTGAATCGCTCAGGTCGGAAGGCATTCGCAGGCGGGAGCGGTGGACCGTGGACGATCAGCCCACCGCGCGCTCTCATGACACTCTTTGCGTCCTTCGCGCCTTCGTGGTTCAGGTCTTATCCCGACCTGAACCGCAAAGCCGCGAAGAACGCCAAGGGATGAATGGCAACCAGCCGCCAGTGGGCGCGCAGCCTCGACGACGGGCGCACTGACAGCTGGAGGCTGGCAGCTGATAGCTGGAGGCTGGAAAGCGCGACCAGCTCCCGGCCACCAGCCGCCAGCGGGCGCGCAACCTCGACGGCTGGCGCACTGACAACTGGTGGCTGGAGGCTGATCGCTGGCGGCTAAGACCCGACGGCTACGCCGCCGTCACGGGTCCATGAACTCGAGTTCGCGGCCGATGTTGCGGCCGTAGAAGATCTCGCTCAGCTCGCGGCGCAGCAGCTTGTGGATGCGCTTGTACTCGCGATCGGAGAGGTCCTTGGCCTTGATGCAGAAGAGATAGTCATCGACGCGGAAGTGCTTGAGGACCATCTTGGTGTGGAACATGTTCTCCTGATAGACGTTGACGTCCATCATCTGGAACTTGCGCTTGGTGTCGTTCGAGAGATAGTTCTGGATCGAGCTGATGTTGTGGTCGATGAAGTGCTTCTTGCCACGCACGTCGCGGGTGAAGCCGCGCACCCGGTAGTCCATGGTGACCACATCCGACTCGAAGGAGTGGATCAGATAGTTGAGCGCGCGCAGCGGCGAGATCCGACCACAGGTCGAGACGTCGATATCGGCGCGGAAGGTACTGATCCCGGTCTGGGGGTTGGTCTCGGGATAGGTGTGGACGGTGATGTGGCTCTTGTCGAGATGCGCCACCACCGCCTCGGGCAGCGGCCCCGGGGTGGCGTTGTTCGACAACGCCTCGGCGGCGATCGGCTCCTCCGAGATCAGCATGGTCACCGAGGCACCCTGGGGCTCATAGTCCTGATGCGCGATGTTGAGGATATTGGCGCCGATGATCTCGGTGACATCGGTCAGGATCGCGGTCAGGCGCTCGGCGTTGTAGGCCTCGTCGATATACTCGATATAGGCCTCGCGCTGCTCGTCCGAGTCGGCGTAGCAGACATCGTAGATATTGAAACTGAGCGACTTGGTCAGGTTGTTGAACCCTTCCAGGCGCAGCTTCTTCAACGGATTGGGCATTCCTCAGGAACCTCGGAAACAACGGAAGGCGCGGGCGCTAACGTGGTGGCGCATCCGCAACGGAGACGGCTGTATCACGCAGCTCGAAGTCGTGGGTGATCTCGGCGGTGGCGCCGAGCATGATCGAGGCCGAGCAGTACTTCTCGGCGCTGAGCGCGATCGCGCGCTCGACCCGCTTGGGGTCGAGTCCCTGTCCGCTGACGATGAAGTGCGCATGGATCCGGGTGAAGACCTTGGGGTCGCGCTCGGCACGCTCGGCCGTGAGCTCGACCACGCAGTCGCTGACCTGCTGGCGGGCCTTGCGCAGGATCTGCATCACATCGAACTGGGTGCAGCCACCCATGCCGATCAACAGCAGCTCCATCGGTCGAGGACCGAGGTTGCGCCCCCCGTACTGGGGCGGTCCGTCCATCACCACTGCATGTTCGGACCCCGCATCGCCGGCCATGCCGACCATGGCCGCACCCTCGAGCCACTTCACCCGCGCTTTCATATCCCGTTTGCTCCCGTCTGCTCCGCCGTCACCCGCCAGGCCACGCCCGACCGACCCCGGCCTCGAACCGGGCGAAGGCTAACACAGTTCGACAATGCACAGCAGCATGCATAGAATCGTGAGACGACAAGGCGCTCTGGCAAGCTTCGCATGAGCATTCTGACACCACCGAAAAAGGACCCGCCCTGGCTGCAGCCCTTCCTGTCGCAGTGTCATACCAAGACCTACGACAAGAACGTGGACTTCATCCGCCAGGGCCAGCCAGCGGAAAGCCTCTACTATCTGATCGAGGGGTCGGCTGCCGCATTGATCGATGACGCCGACGAGCGGCGCACGATCATGCTCGCCTATATCAACAAGGGCGAGTTCATCGGCGAGATGGGGCTGTTCGTGCCGCAGAACACGCGCAGCGTGATCGTGCGCACCCGCACCAAGTGCAAGGTCGCCGAGATCACCTATCAGCGCCTCGACCGGCTGCTCGAGAACGAGTTCAAGGTCTATGCCAAGGACTTCCTCTACAGCGTCGGCTACCAGCTCTCCACCCGGCTGCGCCAGACCAGTCGCAAGGTCAGCCATCTGGCCTTCCTCGACGTCACCGGGCGCATCGCCGGAACACTGCTGGATCTCTGCAAGCAGCCCGACGCCATGACCCACCCCGACGGGATGCAGATCCGCGTCACCCGTCAGGAGCTCGGACGCATCGTCGGCTGCTCGCGCGAGATGGCGGGCCGGGTGCTCAAGAACCTCGAGGAGCAGGGGCTGGTCAGCGTCAAGGGCAAGACCATCGTGGTGTTCGGCACCCGCTGACCCCCGGACCACGCCGGCCACAGCCCCCCGGTCGGCGCATCACGCCCGGCGGCACGCTCGCGGCGCATCTCCCCCGATCACGACTCACGAACTCGCCCCCGCGCGCCGTCGGTGCGATCGTGCACGCACGGGCTCGGGGATGATGCGGGACGAGGACCCGACCGCCGCCGCGTCCTCTCGGCAGCGCGGCGCGGCGCCGGGGTCTAGTCGGCGAAGAACAGGGCGTGCAACGCGGCGCCGGGGTCCTCGGCGCGCATGAAGGCCTCGCCGACGAGGAAGGCATTGACCCCGTGCCCGCGCATCCGGGTGACATCGGCACGCGCCAGGATCCCGCTCTCGGTCACCAGCAGTCGCTCTTCGGGTACCCGGTCGAGCAGTCCCAGGGTGGTCTCGAGACTGACCTCGAAGCTGCGCAGATCGCGGTTGTTGATACCGATCAGCTCACCGGGACAGGCCAGGGCGCGATCGAGCTCCTCGCCGTCGTGGACCTCGACGAGCACGTCGAGCCCAAGCTCGCCGGCCAGGGCGCCGAGATCGCGGAGCTGGGCGTCGTCGAGACAGGCGGCGATCAACAGGATGGCGTCGGCGCCGATGGCACGCGCCTCGACGACCTGATAGGGGTCGATGATGAAGTCCTTGCGGATCACCGGCAGCGCGCAGGCCGCGCGCGCCTCGCGCAGATAGGTCTCGCTGCCCTGGAAGAAGTCGGCGTCGGTGAGCACCGAGAGACAGGCGGCGCCGGCGGCGGCGTAGCGCGCGGCGATCTCGGCCGGGACGAAGTGCTCGCGCAGCACCCCCTTGCTCGGGCTGGCCTTCTTCACCTCGGCGATCACCGCCGGGTCGCCGGCGGCGACACGCGCGCGCAGCGCCTGCGCGAAACCGCGCACCGGGGATTGCTCGGCGGCGGCGGCGCGCAACTCGGCGAGCGGGCGACGCGCGGCGCGCGCGCTCACCTCCTCGGCCTTGCGGTGGACGATCTTCTTCAGGATATCCGGGGTCTCTCGCATCTCTTCGTCCTCAAGTCGTGGCCAGCGCGGCTTCGAGACCGCCGGTCAGGGCGCACAGTCGATCGAGCCGGCGACGCGCCTCGCCGCTGTCGATCACCTCGGCGGCGCGCCCCACCCCCGCCGCCAACGAAGGCGCCCGCCCGGCGACATAGATCGCCGCGCCGGCATTGAGCAGCACCATCTCGCGCGCCGCGCCCGGCTCGCCGTCGAGCACCCCGCGCAACACCCGCAGACTCTCCTCCGGTCCCGACACCCGCACCTGCTCGAGTGCGGCGCGGGTCAATCCGAAGTCCTCCGGGCGCACGCTGTAGCGATGAATCTCACCGTCGCGCAGCTCGGCGATGTCGGTGCGCTCGCCGATGCTGATCTCGTCGAGCCCGTCGCGCGCGTGCACCACCATCACATGACGGCTGCCGAGCCGGCGCAACACCTCGGCCAGGGGTTCGAGCAGGTGCTCGGCGAACACCCCGAGCACCTGGTTGGAGACCCGTGCCGGATTGGTCAGCGGACCGAGCACGTTGAACAGGGTGCGCACCCCGAGCGCGCGACGCGGCTCGACCGCGTGCTTCATCGCGCTGTGATGCCCCGGGGCGAACATGAAGCCCACCCCGACCTCGTGGACACAGCGCGCCACCTCCGCCGGACTGAGGTCGAGACGTACCCCGGCGGCCTCGAGCACGTCGGCCGCGCCGGACTTGCTCGACACCGAGCGGTTGCCGTGCTTGGCCACCCGGCAACCGGCGGCGGCGGCGACGAACATGCTGGTGGTGGAGACGTTGAAGGTCCCCGAGGCGTCGCCCCCGGTGCCGACGATGTCGACGGCATGATCGAGACCGTCGAGCTCGACCCCGGCGGCGAGATCGCGCATCACCGCCGCGGCGGCGGCGATCTCGGTGACCGACTCGCCCTTCATCCGCAGCGCGACCAGGAAGCCGGCGATCTGTGCCGCGCTCGCCCCCCCGGTCATGATGGTGTGCATCACCGCGCGCATCTGCGCGTCGTCGAGGTCACGTCGCTCGATACAGTGTGCAATGGCGTCCTTGATGTCCATCAGTCCCGGTCCTCGATGAAGTTACGCAGCAGGTCGTGACCGTGATCGCTGAGGATCGACTCCGGATGGAACTGCACCCCCTGGATCGGCAGGGTGCGGTGCCGCACCCCCATGATTGCATCGAGCGCGCCGTCCTCGGTCTGCGTCCAGGCGGTCACCTCGAGACACTCGGGGAGGCTCTCGGGGTCGATCACCAGCGAGTGATAGCGGGTCGCCACGAAGGGGTCGGCGAGCCCGGCGAACACCCCGCAGGCGCGGTGGTACACCGGCGAGGTCTTGCCGTGCATCACCTCGCGGGCGCGGACGATGCGCGCGCCGAACACCTGACCGATCGACTGGTGACCGAGACAGACGCCGAGGATCGGCACCCGCCCGGCCATGGCGTCGATCAGCGCCATCGAGATCCCCGCCTCGTTGGGGGTGCAGGGTCCGGGTGAGATGACGATGCGCTCGGGGCGCATCGCTACCACCTCATCGACCGTGCACTCGTCGTTGCGCACCACCCGCACCTCGGCGCCGAGTTCACCGAAATACTGCACCAGGTTGTAGGTGAAGGAGTCGTAGTTGTCGAGCATCAGCAACATGGTCATTCCCCCTTCAGCCCGCAGCCGTAACGATCGATGCCCATCTCGGCGGCACTCACCGCGCGGAAGATGGCGCGCCCCTTGTTCATGGTCTCCTGCCACTCCAGCTCGGGCTGGGAATCGGCGACGATGCCGGCGCCGGCCTGGATGTGCAGGGTGGCGTCGCGGATCACCGCGGTACGGATGGCGATGGCGGTATCCATGTTGCCGTTCCAGGAGAGATAGCCCACCGCGCCGGAGTAGATCCCGCGCTTGACCGGTTCGAGTTCGTCGATGATCTCCATGGCGCGGATCTTCGGCGCGCCGGAGACGGTGCCCGCGGGGAAGGTCGCGCGCAGCACGTCGATCGCGCTCATCCCCTCGCGCAACCGCCCGGTGACGTTGGAGACGATGTGCATGACGTGCGAGTAGCGCTCGATCACCATCTTGTCGGTGAGGCGCACGCTGCCGATCTCCGAGACCCGGCCGGCGTCGTTGCGCCCGAGGTCGATCAGCATCAGGTGCTCGGCCAGCTCCTTGGGGTCACTCAGCAGGTCACGTTCGAGCGCCTGGTCCTCGGCCTCGTTGGCGCCGCGCTTGCGCGTCCCGGCGATCGGGCGCACGGTCACCTCCTCTTCCTCCAGCCGGGTGAGGATCTCCGGCGAGGAGCCGACGATCTGGAACTCGCCGAAGTCGAGGAAGTACATGTAGGGCGAGGGATTGAGCCCGCGCAGTGCGCGATAGAGATCGAGCGGCGGGGCCTTGAAGGGGATCGACAGACGCTGCGAGAGCACCACCTGCATGCAGTCGCCGGCAAGGATATAGTCCTTGGTCCGCTCGACCGCGTCCTTGAAGCCCTGCTCGGTGAAGCCGGAGACGAAGTCGCTCTCGTCGACCTGGCGGCGCTCGCCGCTGTGGTGCGGCACCAGCGGTCGACACATGCGCTCGGTGAGCGCGTTGATCCGCGCCTGCCCCGACTCCAGGGTGTCGCCCGCGGTGGGGTCGAGGTGGAGGACGATATAGAGCCGACCGCTGAGGTTGTCGAACACCACCACCTCGTCGGAGACCATCAGCAGGATGTCCGGGGTGTCGAGCTGATCGGGATTGGGCGAGTCGCCGAGCCGGGGCTCGATATAGCGGATGGTGTCGTAACCGAAATAGCCCACCAGACCGCCGGTGAAACGCGGCAGCCCCTCGACGTCGAAGGCCTCGAAACGCGCCTGATAGGACTCGATCCAGGCCAGCGGGTCGGCGACCTGGTGCGACTCGATCACGGCGCCGTCGCGCTCCAGGCTGACCTCGTGACCACGCACCCGCAGCAGGGTGCGACAGGGCAGGCCGATGATCGAGTAGCGTCCCCATTTCTCGCCGCCCTGGACGGACTCGAAGAGATAGGAGTTGGCGCCGGCGGCGAGCTTGAGATAGACGCTCAGCGGGGTCTCGAGGTCGGCGAGGACCTCGCTGACGAGCGGAATGCGGTTATAGCCCTGCTCGGCGAGGGCACAAAAGGTCTCGGGAGTCATGTGGATCTCCTGACGGCTGAGTTTGGACGATAGGGGTCAGACGAAGGCGACTTAGCGTCGCCATCGCCACCCTACCGTCACTCGAGCCGCGTCGATCCACATGATGTGTCAGAGTCCGTTTGCCGTGTCGTCGCCCCGCGCTCAGCGGGACGGGGCCAGTATCCCGGTCAATTCGGTCAGCGAGTCGATGACCGCGTCGGGACCGCTGTCGCGGATGTCCTGGCCGTGATTGTACCCATAGCTGGTGCAAATAATACCGAATTTTGCCGCTCGTGCAGCACGCACATCGCTCACCGAGTCGCCGACCATCAGCGAGGCGGCGGGGTCGGCGCCGAAATGACGCGCCGCATGCTGCAGCGGTAACGGATCGGGCTTGCACGCCGGCAGGGTATCGCCGCTGATGATGATGCCAAAGTCCTCGTAGAGCCCGAGATGACGCAGCAGCGGCCCGGTGAAGCGCGCCGCCTTGTTGGTCACCAACCCGAGCGGATAACCGGCCGCCTTGAGGAAATCCAGCCCCTCGCGCACCCCGGGATAGAGCGCGGCGCGCTCGAAGGTGTACTCGGCATAGAGTTCGAGGAAGATCGGATAAGCGCGGTCGAACTCGCTCGCATCGGGCTCGCCATCGAGCGCGCCGACCAGGGCGCGGCGCACCAGCCGCTCGAGCCCGTTGCCGACCCAGTTGCGCACTGCCGCCTCGCCACAGGGCGCACGGCCCAGACGCGCCAGCATGGTATCGACGCAGTAGGCGAGGTCGGGGACGCTGTCGACCAGGGTGCCGTCGAGATCGCAGAGCACCATCTGCGGGCGGAGGAGCGAGGCGGCGGCGGTCATCAGCGCCCCGCCCCGGCCAGCGCCTCGCGCATCTGGCCGATGATGGTGTCGTAGCGGTTGGGGTCCTCGACGCGGCCCTTGCCGAAGATGCCGGAACCGGAGACGAAGGTGTCGGCGCCGGCGGCCTTGATCTCGGCGATGTTGTCGACCTTGACCCCGCCGTCGATCTCGAGACGGATGTCACGACCGCTGGCATCGATGCGACGGCGCGCCTCGCGCAGCTTGTCGAGGGTCGCGGGGATGAAGCTCTGGCCACCGAAGCCGGGGTTGACCGACATCAGCAACACCATGTCGACCTTGTCCATCACATAGTCGAGATAGCTCAGCGGCGTGGCCGGGTTGAACACCAGCCCCGACTTGCAGCCCTGGTCGCGGATCAGCTGCAGGCTGCGGTCGACGTGCTCGCTGGCCTCGGGGTGGAAGGTGATGTAGCTCGCCCCGGCGGCGGCGAAGTCGGGGATGATGCGATCGACCGGCTTGACCATCAGGTGCACGTCGATCGGGGCCTCGACCCCGTGCTTGCGCAGCGCCTCGCACACCAGCGGGCCGATGGTGAGGTTGGGCACGTAATGGTTGTCCATGACATCGAAGTGAACGATGTCGGCGCCGGCGGCCAGCACCTGATCGACCTCCTCGCCGAGCCGGGCGAAGTCGGCCGAGAGGATCGATGGCGCAATCAGGTCTCGAGTCATGGCTAGGTCCCCCTGGATTCGTTTTTTCGGCGTCGCGCCCCGGGTAGGGCGCGGACTGGATCGATGCGCGCGTCGCGCGGCCTCAGAGCCCCAGCGGCGGCGACAGCGTGAAGGACACGCCCGGCGCCTCGTCATACTCGGCGTCGCCCTCCTCCCACTCGAGCGAGCCCATGCTGTGGGCGTCGCGCCAATAGGTCTGATAGAACTCGAGCATGGGGTTGTCGAGCACCTGACTGGGCGCACCGAGGGTCGATTCGAGCTGATCGCGACTGGCGCGATACCAGTCGAGCCCGGCGTCCTCCTTGATGAAGGAGATCGCCGCCAGACGACCATCGACGAAGCGGTAGATGCGTTGATCGAAGCGCACATCGCCGACCGTGGGGGCGGCGGAGGGATCGACACAGAGGGTGAACTCGCGGCCCTGGAAACGCTCCTGGTGCAGCACCTCGAAGCCCGCCGGGCGGTCATCGTT
The DNA here is from genome assembly GCF_003718675.1 of Marichromatium sp. AB32. Lineage (NCBI taxonomy): Bacteria > Pseudomonadati > Pseudomonadota > Gammaproteobacteria > Chromatiales > Chromatiaceae > Marichromatium > Marichromatium sp. AB32. The sequence continues at coordinate 7,754 of NZ_RHFJ01000016.1, read as the reverse complement.
CCAGTCCATGCCACCGAGTGCCTGATCGAGTCCGGCGGCGAGCGCCTGGCCTCCACACAGCAGCGCCAGCGCACCGATCAAACCGTACCCTTTCGCTCTACCGCTCATCCTACAGTACCGCCGTTGGTCATCTCCTTAGAGCGCCCGAGTATAGGCAGAGCCCGCACACGGGTGCAATGACAGGCCGGCGCCAGCGACCAGCGACCAGCGACCAGCGACCAGCGACCAGCGACCAGCGACCAGCGACCAGGAGATTGAACCGCCAAGATACCGTCTTGCCCGTCAATCGCCGATCATGCACACCAGCCTCGCCTACTGGAGGCTGGATGCTGATCGCTGGAAGCTGATTCGAACCGCAAAGCCGCAAAGCACGCAAAGGAGAGGTAGAGCCTCCAGCGACCACTGGCCGCTGGTCGCTGACAACTTGAACACCTTTGCGCTCTTTGCGGCTTGGCGGTTCAATCCTCCCGGCTGGCGGCTGGCGGCTGGCGGCTGGCGGCTGGCGGCTGGCGGCTGATGGCTGATGGCTGATGGCTGATGGCTGATGGCTGATGGCTTGAATCCCTTCGCGCCCTTTGCGGTTCAAACTTCCTGGCGGCTGGCAAGCGCCAAGCGGCGGCACTCACCCGCGGGCGCGGGTGATGGTCTCGTAGGCGCGGCGGATCTCCTGGGTCTTCTGCGAGGCGGCGCGGATCTGCGCCTCGCTCACCCCCTGCGAGACCAGCTTGTCGGGGTGGTGCTGACTCATCAACCGGCGATAGGCATGCTTGACCTCGGCGTCGCTCGCCCGGGCGCGGAGGCCGAGCACGGCATAGGCGCGTGAGAGCGGCAGCTCGCGCCGCGGCGCCGCGCCAGGCCCGGCGGAGCTGTCGCCACCGGCATCGCGGACCCGACGCTGCAGCGAGACCAGCAGCTCGATGCGTCGATAGGCGCCGTTGGAGACCTCGAGCCCGCGCCGGATGGTCTCGAGCGCGGCGCGCTGCGCGCGCGAGGGCGGACCGTCGACATAGGCCATCGACAGCGCCACCTCGAGCAGCAGATGCAGCATCGGCCCCTGACCGGCGGCGACCTCGTGCAGCGCCGCGATCTCGGGCGCCAGCGCGAACTCCGGCGCCTTGCCGGCGCCGAACAGCGCGATTGCGCTCTGGCGCTGAGGCGCGCCCAATCCCATCCGGGTCATCACCGATTCGGCATAGGCGATCTCGGCCTTGCTCACCCGGCCATCGGCCTTGGCCACATGCCCCATGACACGGAACCCGGCCTCGAAGAAGCGCTGCTGGATACGCGAACGCTGCTCCAGGGTGAGCCGCTCTCCCCCCTTGGCGCTCCAGCCACGATCGACGCCACGCCCGAGCGCGGCGCCGAACAGGGCACCGAGCGGACCGCCGAACACCAACCCGAGACCGCCGGCGACGGCCGTACCGAACCAGCGCATGCATGTACTCCGTATGATGATTGCGAGATCAGGATGTCGGGCCGGGCCCACGAACACCAGGGGCCGGCGCAGGCTCGCAAGACTAGCACGGCACAGCGGGCCTAACCCGTCCGGTTTGGAGGGGTTGCTAAGATGGTGCGATCACCACTTCGCAGCGGTCACAGGAGACCCAGATGCACTACAGACGACTCGGCCGCACCGACCTCGAGGTCAGCGCGCTCTGTCTCGGCACCATGACCTTCGGCGAGCAGAACAGCGAGACCGAGGCGCACGCCCAGCTCGACCGCGCCCGCGCCGCCGGGATCAACCTCATCGATACCGCCGAGGTCTATCCGGTCCCGCCCCGCGGCGAGACCCAGGGGCGCACCGAGACCTATATCGGCAACTGGCTCAGACAGCGCGGCTGTCGCGACGAGATGGTGCTCGCCACCAAGGTCGCCGGTCCTGCCGACTGGCTGCCGCATCTGACCCGGCGGCTCGACCGGCACAACATCGCCAGCGCGATCGAGGGCAGCCTGCGCCGCCTGCAAACCGAGGTGATCGATCTCTACCAGCTGCACTGGCCGGATCGTCAGACCAACTTCTTCGGTCGGCTCGGCTACAGCCCCGCCGAGATCGACGACAGCGTGCCGCTGCGCGAGAGCCTGGAGGCGCTCGCCGAGCTGGTGCGCGCCGGCAAGATCCGCCATGTCGGCCTCTCCAACGAGACCCCCTGGGGGCTGATGCACGCCCTGACCCTGGCCGAGCAGCACGGTCTGCCCCGGGTGGCGAGCATCCAGAACCCCTACAACCTGCTCAACCGCACCTTCGAGATCGGCCTCGCGGAGGTCGCACTGCGCGAGGACTGCGGTCTGCTCGCCTACTCGCCGCTGGCCTTCGGCGTACTCTCGGGCAAGTATCTCGACGGCCAGCGCCCGGCCGGGGCGCGAATCACGCGCTTCTCGCGCTTCAAGCGCTACAACAACCCCCAGGCCGAAGCGGCCACCGCCGAGTACGTCGCCCTCGCCCGTCGCCACGGTCTCGACCCGGCGCAGATGGCGCTGGCCTGGGTCAACACCCGTCCTTTCGTCTCCAGCACCATCCTCGGCGCCACCACGCTCGAGCAGCTCGAGCACAACCTCGGCAGCCTCGAGATCACGCTCGACGCCGCACTGCTCGCCGAGATCGAGGCGATCCAGACCCGCTGGCCCAACCCATCCCCCTGAGCCGGCCCCGAGCTCAGTCGAGCACGCCGGCGGTCGCGAGCGCCGCATCGATCAGGTCGTCGAGACCGGGCCGGGCGCACTTGAACCCGGCCAGCCGCACCGCCCGCGCGCTCGCCTCCGCCAGCTCGAGCCCACGCAGCAGGCCGTCGATCACCCCGGCGTTGAGACAATCGCCCGCGCCCAGGCTGTCGACCACCCGCGCCAGCGGCCAGGCCGGATGATGACGCGGGGCGGCGCCGGGCACCCGGCTCCAGGCACCGCCCTCGCCCCAGCCGAGCACCCAGCAGGCCTGCGGCGCCAGCGGTGCCAAGGTGGCGAGCGCCCGCGCCGGCGTCTTGCCACCACCGGCGCGCGCATGATCGCGCCCGACCAGCACCAGGTCGGCCAGCGCGGCCAGCGACTCGATCCCGGGACGCGCTTTCTCCAGCTCGACCGAGATCCGCGCCCGCGGACGCAGTCGCCGCACCCGGCGCATCATCTCGGCGGTCTCGGCGGGGTTGCGGCCCTCGAAGTACACCCAGTCGAACCCGTCGAGTCCGACGCGGGCGAAGCCTGCGGCATCGAGCTCGGGAAGATCGCGATGATGGACGATGGTGCGACTGCCGGAAGCACGGCTGAGGGTGACGTAGGAGGTCGGGGTGGCGGCCCCGGCGACCCGTTCCACCGCGGCGAGCGCGATCCCGCGCCGCGCCAGATCGGCGGCGATGAAGCGTCCCCCGGCATCGTCGGCCAGGGTACCGCTCCAGGCACAGCGCCACCCGAGCTGGGCCAGCACCGCCAGGGTATTGGTGGCATTGCCACCACGCGCCCGACGCTGCGCCAGGGCGCGCACCTCGGCATCCTCGGGCGGATAGTCGGCGACCTCGTTGATCAGATCGAGCGTGGCCACGCCGACGGCAAGCACCCGCGGACCGGGCTCAGGGGTCACGGGCGACCCGGAAACCGAGCATGTTGAGCTGGGTCCGCGGCGGGAAGTGCTGGCGCGCATAGGTGCGGATCGCCGTCGACGGCTGGCTGAAGGAGCCACCACGGGCGACACGCTCGGTACAACCACCGTCGACCCGGGGACTGCCGTCGACGGGTGCATCCTGATAGCCGAAGACATAACAGTCGGCAACCCATTCCATGACATTACCGGCGGTATCGAACAGACCGAAGGGGTTGGCCCGCAGGCTGCCGATCGGGGCGCTGGAGCGTCGATCCCACTCGCTGCCGCAATCGAAACAAACCGCACGCCCCGGCTCCTTGCCGAACCCCCACCAGTAGGACCCCGTCCCGCCGGCGCGGGCGGCATACTCCCACTCGGCCTCGGAGGGCAGCCGGTAGCGATGACCGCTCGCGCGCGAGAGCCAGGCAACATAGGCGCTCGCATCCTCCCAGCTCACCCCGACCACCGGCCGGTCGCCACGCCCCCAGCCGTAATCGTCCGGCAAGGGACGTCCGCTGGCGCGGGCGAAGCGATCGTAGTCGGCGAAGGTGACCTCGTAGGCGCCGATCAGGAAGGCGTCCACCCTCACCTGGTGCGCGGGCATGTGGTCGGTGCGGGCGAGCGAGTTGTAGCCCATGCGGAAGCTGCCCCCGGGCAGCTCCACCAGCTCGGGACCAAAGGCGCCGTCGGCCAACCGATCGCGCAGCAGCAGCGGCATCTGCTCGGCGCGCGGCGGCGCAGTGGCCGGGATCAAGGGGCGCGCGGTCACGGTCGGCGGCGGCGCGGGCGCTGCCGGGGACGATGTGGCCGGCTCCGGCGGCTCGGCCCAGATCAGCTCGGCCGGTCCATCGGAGAGCGACATCGCCGAGAACCAGACACGCAACTGCGGCAGGAAGACCGCGAGGCTGATCAGCACCAGCACCACCAGTACCAGACCGATGACCAGCCGTCCCTCGCGCTGCCCCCGTACGTACGCCAACGACGGCGACGGCGACGAGACCGGTGGGCGCGGCGGCGCCGCGCCGGGCGCCGGTGCCGCCGCACGGGCTGGGGCTGCACGGGCTGGGGCTGCACGGGCTGGGGCTGCACGGGGCGACGGCGGTGAGGCCGCAGCCGGGGGCGGCGAGAGTGGCGCACCATAGGCACGTTTCTGCAGCCAGGCCATCTCCTGACGCATGCGTTCGAGCTCACGCTGGGTCTCGCGCAGCGAGCTGTCGCGTTGCTCGAAGGCCTGCTGCAACCCGTCGAAGGCGAGATTGCGATCCTCGAGCAGGTCCTCGAGCCGCTGGCACTCGTCGGTGATCCGCGCCAGCGCCTGCTCCTTCACGCCCAGCGTCTGGCGCAACAGGGTCAGCTCCTGCTGCAGCGCCAGGCGCTCGGTCTCGGAGGCCACGCTGTCCTCGACGGCCTGCTCGCGCGCCACCAGGCGACGGTTGAGGCGGTCGATCTCGCGCGCAGCCTGCTCGCGCATCTGCTCGAGCGAGTCGCGCAGGGTCCGGGCCTCGCCGACACCGGTCTCCTCTGTTGGTTCGGACATGGTGAGTCGTCGTCGTTCTTGAGCGGCGCGCCCGCCAGCCACCAAGGGCCTTCGCGAACGCTATCGGACACCCATTGTCCGGGCACCCATCCGATTTTGCCAGGCGGGCGACGGAACCTCGCCCACGCGCGCCGGTCATCCTTTTCCGCTACTCTGAGCACCCGTGTCAACAACGAGCCTGTTTCAATCGATGTCCCCGGCCTTCAAGGAACACCCGCTGCGTCATTCGGTCACCGCCGAGCTGCACGCGCGCACCTTCGACCCGCTGCCTTCCCCTGCACGCGTCTTCCACCTTGCCGCGGTCTGTGGCGAGCGACGCAGCGGGGCCAATGCCGAGCACCTGCTGCGACTGCTCGATCATTTCGGCGTGCGTCGCCCCGAGCAGGTCGGGCAGTACTATGCGGTCGATCTCGGCGGCGGGCTGTGGCTGCGCTGGGAGCGCCATACCGAGTTCGTGACCTATACCTTCAGCCGTCACGAACGCTTCAACCACCCCTTCACCGACCCGCTGATCAACGAGCTGCCACAGGACTGGCTGCGCGAGATCCCGGGACAGGTGGTCACCGCCACCGCGCTGGCGCTGGAGTCGTGCGAGATGCCCGAGCGCGGCAGCAACGAGCTGCTGGCGCTGTTCGAGGGCAACCCCTTCATCGGCTCCGAGGTGGTCGGTGGTTCAAGCCGCGCCTGGTCGGACCTGCGCATCCACAGCGACGGCTATTCACGCATCCTGCTGCGTGACTGCGGGCTGTCGGAGAACCAGGCCGGGCGCCTGGCCAAGCGCATCCTCGAGGTCGATGCCTACCGCGCGATGGCGCTGCTCGGGCTGCCGGCGGCACGCGAGGCCACGCGCGCGCTGAGCGAGGCCGAGCGCCGCCTGGTGGCGCTGGCCGCGCGCATGACCGAGGGCAATGACCACGACCGCGGCGCCAGCGAGAGCGAACTGCTCGCCGAGCTCACCACCCTGGCCACCGAGATCGAGACCGTCGCCGCGCGCACCATCTATCGCTTCGAGGCCTCGCGCGCCTACTACCGCATCGTCCAGCAGCGGCTCGAACAGCTGCGTCAGCGTCGTATCGAAGGGCTGCAGACCTTCACCGAGTTCCTCGAGGCGCGGCTGGCCCCGGCGATCGCCACCTGCGACTCCACCCGCGAGCGGCAACAGGACCTGGCCAAGCGCGCCGCACGGCTGGCGAGCCTGCTGCGCGCGCGCGTCGAGGTCGACCTGCAGCACCAAAACCGCGGGCTGCTCGAATCGATGGACCGGCGCGCCCGGATCCAGCTCAGGCTGCAGGAGACGGTCGAGGGGCTGTCGGTGATCGCCATCGGCTACTACGGCGTCGGCCTGGTCGGCTATGCCCTCAAGGGTCTGGAGGCCCAGGGGCTGCTACCGATCGACGCGACCCTCGGCATGGGGCTCTCGGTGCCGATCGTGGTCGGTGCCGCCTGGCTCGGACTCAAGCGGATGAAGCGCCGGCTGCTCGACGGTCACCACTGAGCGGACGGGGCGCGACAGCGCTCAGTCCCCGCCCAGGGGACGCAGCGACAGGGTGCCGTCGCGCAGCACCACCTCCATGTGCTTGAGATAGGACATGCCGAGCAGCGCCTCCTCGCCCTGCATGTTGGGCAGCACCGTGGCCTTGACGTTGGTGACCGCCAACCCGCCGACGTCGACCCGTTCGAGGGTTGCGTGCCAGGTCGCCACGTTGCCGTTACCGGTCTTGCTGTAACCGCCGCTCCTCAGCCTCAGGCCGAGACGCTGGGCGAGCAGGTAGGGCATGGCGACATCAGCCGAGCCGGTATCGACGAGGAAGTCGACCGGATGGCCGTTGATCTGCCCGGTGGCGACGTACTGATCGACCTGGTTGGGCTCGAGCACCACCGCGGGCACGCCGTCGCTGCCGAGATAGGCGACCGGACGCGGATTGGGGTTATGGCGCTGGCCGAGCTGAGTCCCGACCAGGGCGACCAGGGTCAGCGCCGCGGCCAGCAGCAGCAACGAGCCGAAGCGACGGCGCAGCGACGGCGGCAGGGTGACGGGGCGGAGCGAAGGTTTCATCACGGGCATGTCCCTGGACGAACTGGGGAGAGGAGACGGCGGTCTCGCCGGTATCCGGGCCCGCCTGGGCGGACCCCGGCGACGTCTCGCGCGCGGCGGAGACGGCCGGAGTGTAACCCAGGCGAGGCGTGGCCACCCTCAGCGGTGATACTCGCCGCTGCGCTCGGGCTGATAGAGGACCTCCTCGATGCACACCCGCATCAGCGTGCCACCGGGACGCGGCCAGTCGATCTCGGCGCCCTCGGCGAGCCCGAGCAGCGCGCTGCCGACCGGCGCGAGGATGGAGACGGTGCCGCCCTCGGGGTCGACGTCCTTGGGATAGACCAGGGTCAGCACGAAGGTCTCGTCGGAGGACGAGACCCGCACCCGCACCCGGGAGTTCATGGTCACCACGTTTGCGGGCACCTGCTCCGAAGCGACGATCTCGGCGCGTTCGAGCTCCTCCTCGAGGTTGTCGCGTCCCGGGACGCCATCGGCAGGCAGGGTATCGAGCAATCGCTGCAGACGCTCGAAATCGGTTTCCGAAACGATCAGGGGTGGTTTCTGGCTCACGGTGTCATCTCGATGGAAAAGACCAGTCCGCGCCCCCTCAT
>NZ_RHFJ01000153.1:0-391 GCF_003718675.1 Marichromatium sp. AB32 | reverse complement strand
ATCTGATTAAAGCGTACTTTGACGTTGCTGTATGATGTTGGCATTGTCTGTTTGTTCGGGTAGGTATTGGAACGAGCATAATAAAAGTTAACTTGTTGGAAATATTTTATGATAGTGCTTATAAACTCAACTTTCTTTGTGTAGATTGCTTTTAATGAGATTGATGTGGTTGCGGTGGAGAAAATCATGTCGTAATGACAAGCATAAAAAAAGGCTGAGTTACAAGAACCCAACCTTAATTTATTTGGGAGGCAATTATGTAATCACCAACCAAGCTAGAAGCAGCTGAAACGCTTCACTTCGTGTGTACTGGTAAACGATGGCGGCAACCATCAAATACCATGTGCGTTGTATTTAACCATAATTCTTTAAAGGGACAATTATGGCAAAG
>NZ_RHFJ01000152.1:0-395 GCF_003718675.1 Marichromatium sp. AB32 | reverse complement strand
TTGCCTGACGAAAAGGCGATCGCGCAGGCTAATCAAGTTATTGCTGAGCTAGATACGGGCTTATCTGCGGCTTATACGCAGTTACGCGAGTTACTGACGACGTTTCGTCTTACGATTAAAGAGGGCAGTTTTGGCCAAGCATTGCAAGACATGGTTGAAACGCTCAGTGAACAAACTGCTGCGGACATTACGCTAAAAAATAGACTTTCATCAACTGAACTGGATGCACATCAGCAGGTTCATTTACTACAGTTGATAAGAGAAGCGGCAATTAATGCTATCAAACATGCGCAAGCAGATAATATTCACATTCAATGTCTCGATAATGATGGAAAAGTCACAGTAACCGTTAGCGACGATGGAATAGGCTTTGAACATCAAGACGAAAAATTAAA
>NZ_RHFJ01000151.1:0-398 GCF_003718675.1 Marichromatium sp. AB32 | reverse complement strand
TGGGAGCTCTTTCCCCCAAAGAATCGCTTCGTCGCTGACTTTATCCGTTGCGTCTGGTCCCAAATCGACCGTCAGCATATCCATGGAAACTCGACCTGCAATAGGTACTTTACGGCCATTAACCCACACCGGCGTACCGTTTGGAGCACTTCTTGGGTAACCGTCGCCATACCCTACAGCAATGACACCAACTTTTGTATCTCGCTCACTGGTCCAAATACCACCGTAGCCAACACTTTCACCCTTCTTCACTTCACGTACCGCAATAAGGTGGGATTTAAGTGTCATGACAGGCTGATACCCAAGATCTTGCGCCGTTTTGTCATCGAATGGCGACACACCATACATGATAATACCCGGACGAACCCAATCTAAATGGCTTTGAGGCCATGCCAATA
>NZ_RHFJ01000150.1:0-399 GCF_003718675.1 Marichromatium sp. AB32 | reverse complement strand
AGGAATAGAGTGAAATGCTTAGCAAAAAGCGATCAATGAGTTTCGCAAAACGTACCCTGCTATCTGTGTCGTTATCTTTAGTGAGTGGTCTATCATTCGCTAAGATGTACGAATTACCAGAGGATGGAAGCCGTTTAATTGGTCGCCTTGAAAACCACGTCGTTCAAGAAGGCGAAACCATGGCAAATATCGCTAAGCTCTACGATGTGGGTATGCTAGGTTTAATGGCCGCAAACAAAGGCGTGGATCCCTTCTTACCAGAAGAGGGGCATGTTCTTACTATTCCGACACAGCTAATCCTCCCAGACGTACCTTATAAAGGTATCGTTATTAATCTAGCCGAGCTGCGCTTATATTACTTTCCGAAAGGAGAGGATATTGTCCATGTATTTCCTAGAT
>NZ_RHFJ01000015.1:0-66795 GCF_003718675.1 Marichromatium sp. AB32 | reverse complement strand
ATCTAGCGCGGCGAGACCGAGCAGCAGCGCCAGGGTGGCGAGCAGCAGCAGGCTCCCGGCCCGGTCGCCGGTGCGCGCCGGGGCCAGCGCCCCGAGCAGCATCGGCACCAGCCCGGCGACGAGCAGTCCCCGCTCGATGCGCCGCAGTCGCGCCGGGCTGAGCCGCGCCCACAGTGGATAGAAGCGGCTGATGCGATAGTGCGAGGAGGCGACGATCAGCCCGGGGTTGTGCAGCAGGGCGTGGACGAAGCGCCACAGGGTGGCGCCGGCGATCGCCAGGGCGGCGGCGAGTGCCACCCCGGCCATGGTCGTCTGGTGACCGAGCAGGGTGGCGACCCCCTGCCACCACAGCGCCCCGGCCAGCGCCCAGTAGCCGGCGACCAGCAGCGCCCAGACGGCCAGCCGCGCCAGTGCCCAGACGGCGTAGCCGCGGAAGCGGCGCACCACCTCGTCGGGCAGCATGGGACCGGCGGTGGTGTAGTCGCGGACCGACTTGAGGGTGAGCGCCAGGGTGAAGGCCAGCGCCGCGAGCAGGGCGCCGCCGTGGACGGTCGCGGCGAGCTGCGCGAGCGTCGGGGTCAAAGCGTCCGTCCCGCACCCATCGCGGCGAGCAGCCCGAGCAGCATCCGGCCCCGGCTCAGCGGCGCCAGCGCCAGCCCCTCGGCGAGGTGCAGCATGGCGCGGCCGCGTTGGCCTGCGCGGTACTCCCACTTGGCGAAGTCGGCGAGCACGCTGGCATAGCCCGCGCGCCACAGCCGACCGCGCGCCGCTCGCGGGAGCAGGTGGCGGTTCTTGCGCATCACCCGTAGCGCGGCCGCGCGCATCACCGCGAGGTTGCGGCTCATGCTCCCGGGGTGCTTGACCACCAGGGTGAGGGGCTCGTCGATGCAGGCATAGCCGCTGACCGCGGCCAGGCGCATCCACATGTCGATGTCCTCGAGGCTGCGCAGGCTCTCGTCGAAGCCGCCGACCCGGGCGAACAGGTCGCGCCTGACCATCACCCCAGAGCCGCTGCCGGGGACGGCGCCGTTGCGCAGGAACAGGGTCTCGAGCAGGGTGCCCGCGTCGTCGGGGCAGTCCCAGTGGTTGAGCAGCCTGCCCGCCGGGTCCTCGACCCGGGTGCGGGTGGAGCAGAAGCCGAGCGCGGGGTCGGACTCGAGCCGCGCGAGCTGGCGGGCGAGCTTGTCGGGGTGCCAGCGGTCGTCGGCATCGAGAAAGGCGACGAAGGTGCCCCGAGCCTCGGCGATGCCGCGGTTGCGGGCGTTCGACAGGCCGCCGTTGGGCTGGCGGATCACCCGGATGCGCTCGCCGAACCCGGCGAGCAGCTCGGCGGTGGCGTCGCGACTGCCGTCGTCGACCACCACCACCTCGACCCCCGCGAGGGTCTGGGCGAGCACGCTCTCGACCGCGCCGACGATGTGCGCGGCGGCGTCGTAGGCCGGGATCACCGCGCTCACCCGCGGGGTCTCAGGCGTCGCAGTCATAGCCGAGCTCCTCCATCAGCGGGCGGATGCGCGGCAGGATGCGCGCGATCGCCTCGGGGTTGCGGGTGCGCCACTTGGCCCGCTGGGGCGGGCCGGAGACGATGCTGGTGGGACGCTGGTCGAGGGCGCGGCAGTGCGCGCGCAGCGGTTCGTCGAAGGGGATGCCGAGTCGCGCGAAGACCTCGGCGAAGACCGCTTCCGGTCGTGCAACCAGGTCCTCGTAACGGATCTGGATCCATTGCTCGGCAGGGATCTCGGCGGCGGCGTCGAGCGCCATGCGGTTGGCGCTGAGCCACTGGTAGGCGCAGACCTCCTCGAGGCTGGCGTGGTTGTAGTCGCGCCAGCCCGGGGGCAGGAAGAAGTGCCACTGGGTGAACTCGCCGTCGTTGATCGCCACCGGCTCGGGGGATGGGCCGAAGAACTGGTCGAGCCCGAAGCCCCCATCGGTGCGGCCCTGGCGCCAGCCATCGATCATCGAGCTGATGTTGTCGCGCCCGTCGCGATGGATGAAGACGAAGCGCGCCTCGGGAAAGAGTGCGTGGAGATAGGGCAGGCGCAGGGTGTTGATGCAGGTCTTGTCGAGCACCCAGCCGCCTCCCAGGTGCTGGTAGAAGAAGCGCAGCGCGGCGTCGCGGTGTTCGGGGCGGGCGTCGGCACGGCCCGCCGCCTCCGAGGTCCAGCCGTTGTTGAGCGGGCCGTGGCATCCGTTCCACAGTCGCGGCACCTCGTAGCCGAGGCTCAGCAGCTGCGGCGCGGCGGCCAGGGTCTCGTAGGTCACGGTGGTGCCGGAGCGCGAGCAGCCGACCAGGAACACCGGGTCGGGCACCCGGGGCCGGGTCAGGTCCCACCAGCGTCCGCGCGCGCCGAGACGCAGTGCGCGCCAGTTCTTGGCGCGGATCTCGGGGTCGCGCAGCTTGGCGAGCTTAGCGAGTGGGCGCATCCGGGTCGCTCCCTGACGGTGATTCCGGACGGGGGTCACGCACCTGCTGGCTGAACCCCTTGATCTCGCCGAGCGCAGCGGCAAGCCGGGTGAGATAGAAGCGTCGCGCCGGCCAGCCGAGGGCGAACAGGGCGCGCAGCCCGTAGCCGACGACCTTGCGCAGCATGTAGCGCGGCGGCCAGCGGTGCGGGTGCTCGCTCGGCGCGATGCGCAGGGTCGAGGCGGAGCGCTCGTAGGCCTTGCGCAGCACATAGCCGAGGGTCATGCGGTCGGCCTCGACATAGTGGTACTGACACATCCCGGGGACATAGTGCAGTGGCGCGCCGCTGGTCACGGCGCGCTTGACCCACTCGATGTCCTCGGCGCCGCCGAGGTTGTGACCGTGCGGTCCGAGTTCGAGGCGGAAGGGACCGATGCGCGCGAACAGCCCCTGACGGATGGCGAGATTGCCGCCGCCCGGGGTGGCGCTGCCGGGGACCACCGGATGGGGCTCGGCGCCGAGGTCGAAGCGCGGCACCGGCAGCGGATAGATGCGGTAGGGCCCCTGGTCGTGGACCCAGGCCGGTTCGCTGCCGTCCCAGTCGGGGAGGATGCGGCCACAGAAGAGCTCGGCCTCGGGCTGGGTGCGGGCGGCCTCGACCAGGGCGAGCAGATAGCCGGGGTCGAGTCGGTGATCGTCGTCGACGAAGGCGATCAGCGGGGCGCGTGCCTGCGGCAGAGCGAGGTTGAGCGCGTGGCTCTTGCCCGGGACCGGATCGACGATCCAGCGCAGCGGCAGCCGCGCGGTGTCGGTCGCGGCGGCGCGCTCGGCGAGCAGTCTGGGGGTGTCGTCGCTGCAGGCGTTGGCGACCACGAAGACGCCGAGCGGACAGTCCGCCGGGCGCGCCGCCGCCTCCAGCGAGTCGAGCGCGCGCGCCAGCAGCCGGGCGCGCTGATGGGTGCAGATCAGCACCTCGAGCGCCGGCCGTGACGGGTAGTGTCGGCTCTGCTGGGCGTTCACCTGGAGCGTCGCGCCTGGGGGTTGCGATGACGGCATTGTGCCCGTCCCGGGTGACGGCGGGATTGCCGTGTGCGGTCGCGCTCAGTCATCGCCGCCCCACTTGTGTCTGAGTCGGGCGATCTCGGCCTCGCCGTAGAAGTGGCGGGCGAAGGCGGTGTCGTAGAGTCGGTCGAGATAGTCCGCCGGTAGCCGGACATTGGCGATGAAGTCCTTGTACATCGAGTAGGTCGGATCCTCCTCGGTGACATGGGTCTGCTCGAGCCCGGGGATGTCGACCCCGAGGAACTCGGCGAAGGCCGGGGCATAGCAGTCGTTGAGACGCTCGACCTTGATCAGCAACAGCTCGATGCCCGGTGCGCGGACGATCTGGTAGCCCTGCCCGGCGGGGAAGGGATGGGCGTAGACATCGATGCCGAAGGTGTCGCGGATCTCCTCGTCGAACCAGCGCACCGGCTCCTCGTGCGGGAAGCGTTCGAGGAAGGTGGCGAGGATCTCGGCGTCGTCGAGTTCGCCGCGGGCGTGGCGGGCGAAGAAGTCGGGGATGAACTCCTCGATGCTGAGGAAGTAGACCGAGAGGTTGCGCGCCACCGGCTCGCGAAAGACGGTGACCAGGTGCCAGGGGCGGTGGCGGGGACCGTGACGCTGCAGCTCTTCGCCGACGCGGCGGGCGACGCGCACGTTCAGCGGCATGCGCCGATCCGCCACCCCGGCGAAACGGTCGAGGCGCTTGCGGATGTTGGCCGGGTTGAGCCAGTGGGTGTGGAACACCGGCATCGTCAGTCCGGCGGCGCGCAGGGTGTTGACCGTGGTCATCGAGCCGGCGCGGCCCATCTGATGGACCAGCAGCGCCGGCTCCTGTGTGGCCAGGTGTGCCTCGAGCGCGGCGATGCTGCGCTGGTTCTTGTGGCGGGTGTGCCAGGTGTAGAGGCGTTGGCGCGCCTGCTCCAGAGTCAGTTTCATCATCTCTCCCGAAAGGTCGCCGTCGGCCGCGCGCCGCGATCAGGCCTGGCGGCCGAGTGCCTGGGCATAGGCCGGTCCGTAGTGGGCGATGCTGGCGCGCCAGTTGCGCGTCTGCTCGACGAAGTCTCGGCCCGCCGCACGCATCGCCGGCCATCGTTCGCGTGTCTCGAGCGTCTCCGTGACCACGGTGGCGAGCGCTGCGACGTCACCGGCGCGGAACAGTCGGCCGGTCTCGCCGTCGCGGATCAGCTCGCGGTGTCCGCCGACGTCCGAGGCGACGAACAGCCGTCCCTGGGCCATCGCCTCGAGCGGCTTGAGCGGGGTGACCAGCTCGGTGAGACGGATCGAGTGACGGGGGTAGACCAGCAGGTCGATCAGGTCGTAGTAGCGCTGCACCTCCTGGTGCGGCACCCGTCCGGTGAAGCGGACCGCCGCGGTGAGGCCGAGGCGCTCGGCGTGCGCGCGCAGCGCCGCCTCCTGGGGGCCGCCGCCGACCAGCAGCAGCCGCAGCCCCGGGCGCTGTCGCAACAGTTGTGGCAGCGCCTCGAGCAGCAGGTCGAGCCCCTCGTAGGCGTAGAAGGAGCCGACGAAGCCGAGTACCTCGGTGGCGTCCGCGAGCCCGAGCTGGTGCGCCAGCGCCGGGTCCGGCGCGGCGCTCGGGCGGAAGTGTTCGATGTCGACGGCGTTGGGGATCACGGTGACCCGCTGCGCCGGGATGCCGCGGGCGATGATGTCGTTGCGCAACCCCTCGCAGATGGTGAAGACGTGCGCGGCGCGGCGCAGCGCACGGGTCTCGAGCGCGCGGGTGGCGCGATAGCGCAGGCTGCCGGCGCTGGTGGTGCCGTGATCGACCGCGGCGTCCTCCCAGAAGGCACGCACCTCGTAGACCACCGGGATGCCGAGCCGGCGCCCGACGCGGAGCGCGGGCAGGGCGTCGAGCACCGGCGAGTGAGCGTGCAGCAGATCGGGTTCGACACGTTGCGCGAGATCGAGCAGCCGCCGCTCGGTGGCGCGCATCTCCAGCCAGGGGCCGAGCGCGGGGTGACGGGCGAGCGTCCCCCGGGGTGGTGCGGTGCGGTGGAACTCGAACCCGTCGCTGTGCTCGCTGCCGGCCTGTTGATTGCCGTGTCGCGGTCCGGTGAGGTGGATGGTCTCCCAGCCGAGCCGGCGCTGCTCGCGCAGGATGTTGGCGGTCCTGAAGGTGTAGCCGGAGTGGAGCGGCAGCGAGTGGTCGAGGACGTGGAGGATGCGCATCGTTGGGGGCTCAGGGGGCTCAATCCGGCAGGTGGCGCGCATGCGAGGCCTCGGCCCCGTGGGTTGGGCTGTACAACGGCATGCTCCTGTGACGGGCTGGATGGGCCGAAAGCTACGGAATGTGTGGGGTTCGCGTCAAGTCGGCCGGCGTGCCTCAGATGGATATCTTACTGTGCTGGGCGTTTACGCGGATCGAGGTGTCGGTTTTTTTTACAGTTCGGGTTCGGTGCGTGTGCGCAGGGGTGGCGATACGGTATGATGATTCGAACAGTCCCCATTCAGGTGCGGTGTCCCGTCGGGTGTGTCGGCAGGTGGCGTGAAAATTGCCGCTTGTACCTGGCGCCGCCCGTCGCCAAGAAAGAATGCTGTAACCGTTCACCGTTTAAATGTGCGAGACGCATGTCGTTGAGTCCATGGCAGTGGATCCTGTCGCGCGATCCAGCGCAGGGCTTGATGCGCTGGGGGCGGTGCTTCATCAAGGTCGCAGGGGCTTGCGCCCGCCTCGAAACCAGGCCAACACGCTGAGACATCATCATGACTACCCCGAATTCGTCCGACGCCGAACATGGCCAGAACCCTCAGACAGCACGACGGCGACTGCTCAAGCAGGCCGCCATCGCCGCGCCGGCGATCCTGACCCTGCGCAGTGGCGCGGCGCTCGCCCAGACCAGTGGCTGTCTCGACGTCATCGAGCGCAACGTCAAGCGCGAACTCAATCCCGGCGAGGCCTGCGACGGCTTCCTCACCGACGAGACCAATAATGGCGTGACCACCACCCAGTGCAACGGCAACATCGTCACCGCCTCGTCGGCGACCTCGCTGGGGCCGGATGCGCCGCTTTGCGAGTAGCGCCGCTCCCGTGCTCGCCGAGCCTTGCCCGCATGCGCCTTGCCCGGCGGCGGTGAGCGATGACCGTGCCGTCGTCGACAGCCGTGCAACGGCGCTGGCGCTTGAGCAGCGCCCCCCTGCTCGAGGTCGAGTGGGACGGTGAGCGGTTGCTCTATCATGGCGCCTCGGGCGAGACCCACTTTCTCAACGCCACCGGCGCGCGGGTGGTCGAACGGTTGCGCGAGGGCGATGCCGATCTCGACGAGCTGCTCGCGGCGCTCGACCCCGAGTCCCTGGGGATCGCCCCCGAACTGTTGCGCGATCAGCTCGATGCGCTGCTCACGCGTCTCGACGAACTGGGGATCGTGATCGGGACGACGACGGCGTGAGGATCGGTGATCTCAGCGACGGCGAGCTCGCTCGCCAGGTGCGTGCTCGCCCCGGACTCGACGTGCGCATCGGCCCCTTCCTGGTGAACCTGCGCCTCGGTCTGTGCGAGCCGCTGCCGCTGCTGCAGCGGATGTGGCACGACTATCCCCTGGAGCCGTCTGCCGGGATACGCGACTTCCACGTCAGCCTCGATCACAACGGCTGGCTGCGGCGCTGGTGGCGCCCGCAGGCGCGTTTCACCGTCGATGGCCGCTCTCCCTTCCAGCCGCTCGCAGCAGCGCACCATTTCCCGATGCTGGAGTGGGGCCTGAACTGGTGCGTGGCCCGTCGTGGCCACCATCTGTTGATGCTCCATGCCGCAGTGCTCGAACGCGGTGGACGTGCACTGATCCTGCCCGGTGCTCCGGGCGCGGGGAAGTCGACGCTGTGCACCGCGCTGGCCCATCGTGGCTGGCGGCTGCTCTCCGACGAGTTCGCGCTGGTGTGTCCACAATACGGGCGCCTGCTGCCGCTGCCGCGTCCGATCCCGCTGAAGAATGCCTCGATCGGGGTGATCCGAGACTTCGCGCCGGAGGCCGAGATCGGCCCCGCGTTCACCGGCACGCGCAAGGGCACTGTGGCGCATGTGCGTCCCCCCAGCGCGGCGGTCGCGCGCATGGACGAGCCGGCGACCCCAGGTTGGCTGGTGTTCCCGCGTTGGCAGGCCGGGTCGGACACCCAACTCGAGCCGTTGAGCAGGAGCGATGCCTTCCTGCTGGTGGCGAGCAACGCCTTCAACTACGAATTGCTTGGCGAGACCGGTTTCATCACCGCGGCACGTCTGGTCGAGCGCTGCGGTTGCCATACCCTGAGCTACTCCAATCTCGACGAGGCGATCGTCAGGCTCGGCGCGCTGGCGGAGGGTGCGGCATGAGTCGGCGCATGGCCGAATCACGCCGTGCCGCGGCATTGCTGGTGGCGGCGCTGAGAGCACCGGAGCGGTTGCCGACACTGGCCGACGAGGACTGGGACCTGTTGCTGCGCATCGCCCGACACGCACGCCTGCTCGGGCGGCTCGATGCCGATCTCGGCACGCTCGGTCTGCACGCGCGGGTGCCAGAGCGAGTGTGTCATCACCTGGAGTCGGCGCGTCAACAGGTCGCCTATCGGCAGCGGTTGCTGACCTGGGAGGTCGATCGTGTGCTGCGCGCGCTCGAGGGCCTCGATGTCCAGGTGGTGGCGCTCAAGGGGGTGGCCTATGTCCTCACCGGGGTGCCGGCGGCACGTGGTCGGATGTTCGCCGATGTCGATCTGCTGGTCCCGATGGCGGCGCTCGAGCCGCTCGAGCAGCGCCTGCATGCGCGTGGCTGGCTGTCGCTCGGTCATTCGGAGTATGACGAGCGCTACTATCGCGACTGGATGCACGAGATCCCGCCGCTGCGCCATGCCGAGCGCGACAACGAGATCGATATCCACCACCGCCTGCTGCCCCGGACCAGCCGCTTCCATTTCGATCCGGCGCCACTGTTCACCGCCAGTCAGGCACTCGATGGGCACGGGGCGCTGCGGGTGCTGGGCGCGCCCGACATGGTGCTGCACGCGGTGGTGCACCTGTTCCTGGAGGGGGATGCGCGCGAGGGCCTGAGGTTGCGCGACCTGGTCGATGTCTGGGACCTGATCCGTCACTTCGAGGCCCGCACGGGGTTCTGGGACGCGCTGCTTGATCGTGCCGAGCAGCTCGGGCTGCAGCGTCCGCTGTTCCATGCGCTGCGTCAGGCGCAATCGCTGTTCGCTCTCGAGCCGCCGGCGCACTGTCGCGCCAGACTCGCCGGGTGGGGACCGGTGGCGCCGGTGCGGTGGCTCATGGACCGTCTGGTGCCGTTGGCGCTCTTTCCCGATCATGCCGGGCGGGCGCCGCTCCGGGTGAGGCTGGCGCGACTGGCGCTCTATGTCCGCGCGCACTGGCTGCGGATGCCTTCCGGGTTGCTGCTGCGCCATCTCGGCTACAAGGGTTGGCTGCGGGTGCGCGGGTGGCTGATGACAGGTCGGGAGGAGGCGGCACGCCGTTGATCGGGGCGCTTTCGGGGTTGGTGTAGCATACACGCTTCGATGTGTCTGGCCTTGTCGGATGGAGGTGCGTCGATCCCTCTCCTGATCGGCCAATACCGACATGATGCGAGATGGGCGGTTTCTGAACATGCTTTTCGTTAGTCTCTTGTGATTTTTGTGGGCGTGTCCGATGCGCCTTCGATCATGTTTCGACTGCCGTCTCTCGATGGTTGGTGGCCACGTTTCGGGGGCGTTGGCGGTGCCTGCGCATCAGCCGGTCGCCGGCACGAGTCGCGCGTTGTGATCAACAGTGCCCGGACATGTTTTTTCGTCCGTCGCGGGGCAGCCTTCGTCTGTCGCTCCGTGCGATGCTAGCCAGGAATCCAGCTCATGCGTTCGGTTCGTATCTTTCGTCATTACATGCGCCTGCCCCTGCTGATCCTGGCCGGGGTCGAGGGGCTGATGTTCGTCGCCTGTTTCCATGCCAGCTTCCATCTGCGTTGGTGGTCGATCGGTGCCGAGGTACCGGCCTCGACCTCGGGGGTGATGGCCTACTCGGTGGTGCTGGCGGTCGTCTTCGTGCTCTCGATGGGCGCCATGGGGCTCTACGAGGCCAGCCTCCGCGAGGGCTGGTGGGGCTCGCTGCTGCGCATCGTGCTGGCGTTGCTGCTCGGCGCCGTGGCGCTGGCGGCGATCTCCTTCAGCTTCCCGCACATCGAGCTGTGGCGCAGCATCCTGGCGCTGACCGTGGTGCTCTCGATCATCGTCGTGAGCGGTCTGCGGTTGCTCTCCTATGTCATCAAGCCGGGCATCTTCAAGCGTCGTGTGCTGGTGCTCGGTGCCGGACCGCTCGCCGAGGCGGTGATGGTCGCCAATCCACGTGGGCTCGATATCGTCGGGCTGGTGCCCCTGCAGGCTGATGTGGACGAGCGCGACTTGCCGAAGCGCATCCCCTATGACCGGCCGCTGCTGCGCATCGTCACCGAGACCCAGGCCGATGAGCTGGTGGTGGCGGTCAAGGACCGGCGCGGCAAGCTGCCGATCGAGGAGCTGCTCGACTGTCGCATGGCGGGGATCCAGGTGCTCGAGCCGCAGGGCTTTTTCGAGCGTGAGATGGGGGTGGTCAAACTCGATCTGCTGACCCCGAGCTGGCTGATGCTCTCCGATGGCTTCCAGCACGGGGCGATGACGATGCTGCTCAAGCGGCTGTTCGACGTGCTGGTCTCGGTGGTCTTCCTGGTGCTGCTGTGGCCGGTGATGCTGGTGACCGCGCTGGCGATTGCCGCCGAGAGCCGCTTCCGCCACCCGGTGTTCTATCGTCAGACCCGGATCGGCGAGAACGGCATGCCCTTCGACGTGGTCAAGTTCCGCAGCATGCGGGTCGACGCCGAGGCCGATGGGCGGGCGCGCTGGGCGACCAAGAACGACTCGCGCATCACCCGTGTCGGGCGCTTCATCCGCAAGACCCGGATCGACGAGCTGCCGCAGATCTTCAACGTCCTCAAGGGTGAGATGAGTTTCGTCGGTCCGCGCCCCGAGCGCCCCGAGTTCGTCGCCACCCTGGCGAGCAAGTACGACTATTACGCCGCGCGTCACCGCGTCAAGCCGGGGCTGACCGGCTGGGCCCAGCTCTGCTACCCCTACGGCAGCTCCGAGGAGGATGCGCTGCGCAAGCTCGAGTACGACCTTTATTACGTCAAGAACTACAGCATCTTCCTCGACCTGTTGATCCTGATCGAGACGGTCGAGGTGGTGGTGTTCGGCAAGGGGGCCGTCTAGCGGCGAGCCGCCGCGGGCATCGCTCCAGGGCCGCCGTCAGTCGTCGTTGTCCTCTTCCTCGCAGTCGGCGAGCGCGCTCAGGGCGTGCTCGCAGGCGTGCTCGCCGAGCCCGAGGCGTTCGAGCAGGCCGGCCTGGGTCTCGGGATCGCTGGGGCGGGCGCCGAGTCCGTCGCCGCGCCCTTCCAGCAATTGATCGGCCAGACAGGTGAGCAGCACCAGCGACTGGTGCTCGCCGCTGTAGGCGGGGTTGTGGTGCTGGCGCTGCACCGTCTGCAGTGCCTCGGGCATCTCCCAGGCCTCGAACAGCCAGCCGCCGAGTTGGGTGTGTTCGACGCCGATGGCGAAGCGCTCGAGGGTCGGCAGCGCCAGCCCGGGGTTGGATTGGATGAAGCGTCCGAGCAGCTGGAAGTGTTCGGGGAGCAGGTGTCCGAGCAGCAGATAACCGATGTTCTGGGTGACCCCGGCGAGCTCGATCAGGCCGCTGGCCGGGCGTATCTCGGCGGGTTGCTCGCGCGCGAGCGCCTGCATCAGGGTGGCGCACTGCATGCCGTGACGCCAGATGCGGTCGCGACCGAGTGGTCCGGTGTTGGGGGTCTTGAGCGGGCTGAGCGCCGCCAGCCCGAGCGCGAGGCTGAACGAGAGGTTGAAGCCGAGTGCGCGCACGATGGCGTCGCGCACGGTGCTGACCGGGCTGCGCGGGGCATAGTAGGGGGAGTTGGCCCAGCGCAGCAGCTGTGCCGAGAGCATCGGGTCGAGTCCGACCGCCTCGGCCAGCATCAATGCATTGGCGTCGGGGTCGGCGCGCAGCTCGAGCAGCCGGCGGGTGATCTCGGGCAGGGGCGGGAGCGCCTCGCTCGAACGAATGCGGTCGCGGATGTCGCCCGGTGCGGCCAGGGTCTGTCCGGCGCCGGTGGCCGACTCCAGGTTCCAGCGCAGGGTCTGGATCTCGTCGGCGGTCCTGGAACGCTCAACTGCCACTGTGTGTTCGTTCATCGGTTGTATTGAGCCGGTAGCGCTTGAGTTTGCGATAGAGCGTGCGCTCGCTGATCGACATGCTGGCCGCGACCTCCTTGCGGCTGCCGCGATGACGCTGCAGCAGTTGCAGGATGTACTTGGCCTCGACGGCCTCGACCGGCGAGAGCGTGGTCATGCTGGGGTGCTCATGCAAGAGCTCTGCCGCCTCGCTGGTGGGAATCGTCGGCGATGCCGGTTGCTCGGCCGTGACCGGCAGGCGGATGGCCTCGGCGTCGATCACGCCGTCTGCGCTGAGCACGGTGGCCAGGTGCAGCAGGTTGCGCAGCTCGCGGATGTTGCCCGGGAACTGGTAGAGCAGGAGCTTGCGCAGCGCATCCTTGGTGATCCGGTAAGGGTGGCCCGACTGCGCCGAGATCTCCTGTAGCAGGTGCTCGGTGAGTTCGGGGATGTCGGCGCGCCGTCCGCGCAGCGGCGGAATCGCCAGCGGCAGGACGGCGAGACGATAGTAGAGGTCCTGGCGGAAGTGCCCCTGCTGGACCATGGCGAGGAGGTCGCGATGGGTGGCGCTGACCACGCGCACATTGGCCTGGCGGATCTTGGTCGAGCCGACCTGTCTGAACATGCCGCTCTCGAGCGCGCGCAGCAGCTTGGGCTGTTGCGAGAGCGGCAGCTCGCCGATCTCATCGAGGAACAGTGTCCCGGCGTCGGCCAGTTCGAGCAGGCCGGTCTTGTTGCCGACGGCGCCGGTGAAGGCCCCCTTGACGTGGCCGAACAGCTCGCTCTCGAACAGGTCCTCGCTGAGCACCGTGCAATCGACCACCACGAAGGGGCCGTTGGCGCGGGTGGAGTGCTGGTGAAGGAACTCGGCGGCCAGCTCCTTGCCCGAGCCGGTCTCGCCCTGGAGCAGCACGGAGACATCGGTGGCGGCGGCGCGCTTGAGTTCCTGGACGAGGCCACGCATCTGCTCCGAGCGACCGATCATCCGTCCGGGCTGGCGCTGCCCCTGGAACAGGTGCAGTGATTCGCCGAGAAAGATCTGCCCCTGGCCGTCGACGATGGGGAAGCCCTGGATCTGGGCGAAGTGGACCTCGCCCCGGCCATCGGCCAGGGCGCGGGTCTCGACATAGGGTTCCAGGTCACGGAAGAAGCGGCGATGACGGCAGCCGTCCTCGGCGGCGTTCGCATCCAGTCGACAGCAGGGGCTGCCGATCAATTCGCTGGTGTCGTATCCCAGGGTGGTCTCGAGCGATGCATTGACACTGCGGATGCGCGCGTCGGCATCGATGACCACGAAGGGGTTTCTCTGGGCGAGCAGCAGGCTCGAGAAGTACGGTGTCCGCGACATGGGGGGCTAGGCTGTGTCCTGACGTCCTCCACTCCCGGCGCCGTCGGGGCTCCGCCGTGCGCGTGATCGTGAGAGTGGCCATTGTGGTATTGAGCCGCCCCGGGACGCACGAGCGTCCAGGCCGACCGGTATCCGTCGAGCAGCGTGGGGCGGGCGCCCTGAACGGCGCAGCCACGACGCGCGGCGGCTCGGGTGTCGCGGTTGGCCAGCGTGGGCGGGTACCAAGGCAGTGTAGCAGTGCCCGCGCGGGCCTCTCAAAGACAGCGCATACCATCGCCTCCCCCCGCCGTTGTCGATGCTGTGGCCTGAACCGCTCGAGGTCAAGCGCATGACCATGGCGGTTATGGGCAGGCGGTGTCGCCCGCTGTCTGCCAGATCTGGCAGTGGCCAGACCCGCTCCGGGGTCATCGCCAGCACTCGACCCGTGCGATGAATGCGTGGCTGTACTCGAGCATGTCGTCCGGCGGTGTCGATGGCGCCGTTTCCTCGATGCCGATGCCGTGCCGCTCGAGGAACGGCAGGGTGACGGTGTTGGGGATGGAGACCCCGATGTTGCGCACCACGCGTCCGGTGTGCTCGTAGACCGCCGGGGTGTCGACCGCGGCGAAGACCACGCCGACCACTCGACCATCGTCGGCGAGTACCGGACCGCCGCTGTTGCCGGGGCGGATGTCGGCATTGAGGGTGAGGGTGCGCGGTGGGGTGGTGATCAGCCGGGTGGGGGCGATGGTGCCGATGGTCAGCAGCGGGCGCAGTGGCGGCAGTCCCTGGTTGGGATAGCCGACGATTGCCACCGTCTCGGGCAGTGGGGCATCGAGCGGCATGAAGGGGGCGGCGCGTTCCGGGCGATAGTCGGTGGCGAGCAGCGCCAGATCGGCGCGGCTGTCCACCGCGATGGGGCGGGCCGGCGCCATCTCGCCGCGATCGCGCGAGACGGTGATGGTGGTGCAGTTGTTGACCACGTGGGCGTTGGTGAGCAGGTGTCCGGCTGGATCGACGAAGAAGCCGGCGCCGATGCGCTCGAGGCGCCTGCCGAGTACCCGGGGGTTGCTGTTGACCTCGAGCGAGTCGCGTACATAGCTGCGCCGCCGCTCACGGATGGCCGCCGCCTCGGCATCGCTCACCGCGCGACCCTGACAGTCCTCCTGACGGGTACGGACCACCATCTCGCGTTGTGCGTCGTAGCAGTTGACCAGGGTGGCGCCCACCACGGTGCGGGTGGGCAGGATGCCTGTCAGCAGCAGGAGCACGACGGGCAGGGTGATGAGCGCCGGTCGCGCGCAGGGGAGGGCGTGCATGCTTGGAGTTCCTGTTCGGTCGGGCCATATGGTCGGGAGGAGAGGCCGGTGTCAGCGCTGCCGGTCTGCTTCGCGGTCTGCGTTGCGTGTTCCTCGGAGTGATCTGGATCCTACAATCGGTCATGATAAGCATGACCCCGTCATCGTCGAGAGGTGGCTCGCTGGCGCCATGTGGCAGCCTGGACGGTTGCGGGGCCCGACGATTAAGGACGCAAACCCGTTTCTGCCAGGGAGACCCCTTTCCATGTCGAAGGTCGATCTCGTTACACCGTACAAGGAATACTTCAAGATCATCGCGGCGACAACGGACGAGTTGCGCGACCGGGTGTTCGCGCTGCGCTATGAGGTGTACTGCAAGGAACTCGGCTGGGAGGATGCCGCAGCCTTTCCGGACCAGCGTGAAACCGACGCCTTCGATGATGATGCCGTGCACTGTCTGCTGTTCCATCGCCGCTCGGGGCGCGATGCCGGCACCGTCCGCCTGGTTCGCTCCCGCCCCGAGGATCCCGAGCCCAGGTTGCCGCTGATCGAGCACTATGATCGCAGTCTGTTCCGCACCGAGCACAATCCGCTGACCATGCCCAAGGGCTGTTTCGGCGAGATCTCCAGGCTGGCCCTGCACGAGCAGTTCAGGCGTCGCCCGGGGGAGCAGTCGACGCCCGAGGGACATGGCACCGAACTCTTCCAGTGGAGCCAGGACGATCGCCGCCGGTTCCCGCACATGGCGCTGGGGCTGTATCTGGCGGCGGCGACCATCGGTCTGTCCGAGGGCATGGAGGGCGTCTACGCGATGATGGAGCCACGGCTGGCGCGTCATCTGCACTTCGGCGGCATCTATTTCGAGCAGGTCGGCGAGGCGATCGAGTTTCGCGGCGCGCGCGCGCCCTTCTACATCTCGCGCCAGATGCTGTTCGAGCGTCTCACGCCGCCGCTGCAGGCATTGCTCGATGCCATCGCCGAGGATCTCGACGTGGCGCTGTGAGGTTCGCGGCATGCTCACAGCGTCTTGCTGCCGGCGCGGCCGAAGGCTGGGTTGTGATCGAGCTGCGGGATGTAGCGGCTCTGTGTGAAGGCGTGTCGACTGCAGTCCTCCACCCGTCCGATCATCGGCACCACATGATCGCCGATCTCGGGGATCCACAGCGGTTCATGGATCGGCCTGAAACCGATGCGTCGATACAGTGGGGTCAGCTTCGGGGTCGAGTTGAGGATGACGTGGGTTGCGCCCCAGTGCTGGAAGCAGTGGGTCGCGGCCCGGAAGAGTGCGCGCAGGATGTTGTAGCGTCGGCGCCAGGGGCTGCGGATCACCAGCATGCTGCCCGATGCGGCAAGACAACGACCGCCCGGTTGCTGCTCGTGCATACGCAGCTCGGCGATGGCGGGACGGAAGTCGAAGTGGGTCTCGGGGGGGAGTCCGTGGCCGGTCTCGAGGTTGACGCGGATGGCCGCCACCGGTTGCGCGCGATCATAGGCGAGGATGTGGCGCACCCCCCCGAGCCGGTCGAAGCGATCGGTGAGTTTCGCCGCGGGCAACGGGACTCCGCCGTAGCGCCCTTCCTCGACGATGTACACTTGGTGTCTGAGCCAGAAGGCGTCCTCGATTTGATCTGGCGTCCTAGCGATCAGTATCTTAATCGTCATCGTCGATGATAGAGCTGTGCTTTTTGGGCTGGTCGCGTCCGCTGCGGTCCATGGTTGAGCCATGCTAACGGATTCGTGCACTGGGTCACATTCTTTTCACACGAGCGGTTGCATCGGCGGGAGGATTACACGCAATGGAGGCACGAAGGATGTGCATGAGCGACGCTGCCGACCTGAACTCGGCGCTGGAACTCTGGAAGGAGCAGCTCGGCGCGCAGCGTGTTCTGGTCGGCGAGGCGGCCGAACGCAGGTACGGAGGCGACACCACCGGAACGCAGCGTCGGATCGCCGCTGCGCTGCTGGTCGAGGACGCCAGCCAGGTTGCCCCCCTGGTGAGCGTGGCCGCCCGCCACGGGCTCTCCCTGTATCCGATCAGCACGGGCAGGAACTGGGGGTATGGCGGCGCCCTGCCAGTTCGCGATGACTGCGTGATCGTCGATCTCGGCGCGCTGCGCCGGATTCTCGACTTCGATCCCGAGCTCGGCGTGGTCACCCTCGAGCCCGGGGTGACCCAGGCGCAGCTCGCCGAGTTTCTCGACCAGGGCGAGCACCCCTTCCTGGTGCCGGTGACCGGTGCCGGTCCACACTGCAGCCTGATCGGCAATGCGCTGGAACGTGGCTACGGCATCACCCCGCATATCGATCATTTCGGCGCGCTGACCGACCTCGAGGCGGTGCTCGCCGATGGCTCGATCTATCGCTCGATGCTCAGCGAGGCCGGTGGCGAGGGCCTGGCCCGGTTGTTTCGCTGGGGCATCGGTCCCTATACCAACGGGCTCTTCACCCAGAGCGGCTTTGGCATCGTCACCCGTGCCAGCATCGCGCTGGCGCGCCGCCCCGAACGGGTCGGCATCTTTCTCTTCAGCCTCAGGAACGAGGCGGCGCTCGAGTCGGCCATCATCCGCGTGCGCGATATCCTGCAGCGTCTGCCCGGGGTGGTCGGCGGGGTGAACCTGATGAATCGTCGCCGCGTGCTCGCCATGGCCGCGCCCTATCCGCAGTCGCGTCTCGACCGGCACGGGCTGATCCCCCAGGCGGTGATCGACGAACTCGGCGCCCAGTATCAGGTGCTGCCCTGGACCGGCTTCGGCACCCTCTACGGCTCGGCGGCGGTGATGGCCGCGGCGCGCCGCGAGATCCGTCGCGCGCTCTCTGGGGTCGGCGTGCGGCTGATCTTCCTCAGCCCGGAGCGCGCCGCGCAGCTTGCCCGGTTCGCACGCTGGCTGCCCGGCCGTATCGGTCGTGGTCTGGCCAGTACCGCCATGACCCTCGCCAGCTCGCTCGAACTGGTGGCCGGTCGTCCCAACCAGACGGCGCTGCCGCTGTGCTACTGGCGCAACCCGGCGGCGATGGGCGAGGGGATGCTCGATCCGGCGCGCGATGGTTGTGGTCTGCGCTGGTACTCGCCGCTGGTGCCGATGCGCCCGCGTCAGGTGCGCGAATATGTCGACATGGTCGAGCGCATCGGGTTGGAGCACGGCATCGAGCCTCTGATCACCCTCACCAGCCTCAACGACCGGGTGTTCGACAGCACGGTGCCGCTGATCTTCGCCCGTGACGAGAGCGGTGCCGGCCAGCGCGCCGCGCGCGCGTGTCATCGCGCGCTGGTGGCGGCCGGACGCGAGATCGGTTGTTTTCCCTATCGCGTGGGGGTCGATGGCATGGGCGAGCTCGACAGCCTGCTCGATCACTCCAGGGACTTCGGGCGGCGGCTGCGCCAGGCCCTCGATCCCGACGGGGTGATCGCGCCTGGTCGTTACGAGGGGGGCTGATGCCGCACCTCGGGACGGACCCCTTCACCGATCAGGAGCCTGGCCGACGATGATGCAACAACGTATCCATCTCTTCGAACTCGAGGATCTGCCCTGGTTACCGGCCGCGATCCGCGACGGTATCACCGACTTCCTCGAGTTCGCGGTGCGGGTTCCCGACCTCTATCGTCCGGTGGCGCCGCGTCTCGAACGTGCCCTGGAGGAGAGCGGGGCGTCGACCATCCTCGACCTTTGCGCCGGCGGCGGCGGTCCCTGGATGCGGATGCTCGATCAGCTCGGTCCGGTTCGCGCCGGCGAGGTCCGCGTGTTGGTGAGCGATCTCTATCCCAATCGCACCGCCCTGGCGCGGCTGCGCGAGCAGGCCGGGGCGCGGGTCGAGGTGGTCGAGCGCTCGGTGAGCGCGATGGCGGTGCCGCGAGATCTCGAAGGCTTCCGCACCCTGTTCTCCGCCTTCCATCACTTTCGCCCGCGCGAGGCGCGGGCGATCCTCGCCGATGCCGTCGAGCAGGGGCGGGGGATCGCGGTGTTCGAGTCGACCCAGCGGCATCCGCTGCTGCTGCTCTATATGCTCTTCACCCCTCTGCTGGTGCTGCTTGCCACCCCCTTCATCCGTCCCTTTCGCTGGAGCCGGCTGTTCTGGACCTATCTGATCCCGGCGATCCCGCTGGCGGTGATGTTCGACGGTATCGTCTCCTGTCTGCGCACCTACAGCGTCGCCGAACTCGATGCGCTCACCCGTGGGCTCGAGCGCGAGGGTTATCGCTGGGAGCGTGGCGTGGCGCGGCTGGGACCCTTGCCGGTGGGGGTGACCTATCTCATCGGATTGCCGGGGCGCTGAGCGGGCACCGTCTCGGCTCCTGGTGTCTGTCGGTGATCGCGCCGGCAGTACACTCGTGCAACGAAGGTGACGGCGTGTCGTGCTGGCCTCGGACGCCCCGCCTCGAGGCCATTTCGCAAGAGGATGATCGATGTCGCGTGCAACGAAAATGATCGAGCTGGTCGCAGTCTCCACCGCACTGACGCTGTTGAGCGGGGCTGCCCTGGCCACCCCCGCCGACCCCCTGCAGCGCGGCGCCGCCGCCCTCGACGAGGGTGAGCCGCGGGTGGCGGTGATCGAGCTGAAGAATGCCCTGCAGGCTGATCCGCGCAATGCCCGGGCCCGGGTCCTGCTCGGGCGCGCCCTGCTCGCTCAGGGGGATGTCAACGCCGCCGCCCAGGAGTTCGCGCGTGCACAGCGACTCGGCGCCGATGCCGCGCTGCTCCAGCCCTGGCTCGCCCGCGCCTGGCTGCGTCGTGGCGAGTTCGAGCAGTTGCGCGCGCTCGAGGTGACCCCGGAGCTGTCGCCCGCGCATCGTGCCGAGCTGCTCGCGCTGCGTGCCGAGGCCGAGCTGGCTGACGGCGAGTCGGGCGCGGCGCGGGCGACGCTCGAGCGTGCCGCTGCGCTGCAGCCCGATGCGCCCGCGGTACAGCTCGCCCTGGCCCGCGTCGAGGTCGCCGAGGGGGCGGTCGATGAGGCGCGTGCGCGGCTCGCGACCCTGCTCGAAAACGCCCCGGAGGCAACCCGGGCCTGGTCGCTGAGCGGTGAGCTGGCGCGCCAGGCGGGTGACATGGACGCGGCCGAGGCGGCCTTTTCGCAGGCCTTGGAAGACCCGTTGGAGCAGGCCCAGGCGCGTCTCAATCGGGCCTATGTGCGGATCCAGGATGGTCGACTCGATGCGGCCCAGGCCGATCTCGATCAACTGCGCCGCGCCGCGCCCGACAATCCGCTGGTCAAGTACGCGCAGGGCTTGCTGTTCTACAGCCGTGAGGACTATGCCGCCGCGATCGAGCAGCTGGATGCCGCGCTCGGTGCGCTGCCCGATTTCGCCCCGGCGCAGTCGTTGGCGGGGGCGACGCGACTGGCGCTGGGCGAGCCCGAACTCGCGCGCATCCATCTCGAGCGCGCCCGCTCGCTGCGCCCGGATGATGCGTCGACCCAGCGGCTGTTGGCGATGACCCTGTTGCAGCAGGGCGAGGCGGCCAAGGCCGAGCAGCTGGCGCGCGCGGTGCTCGAGCGTCAGCCCGAGGACCTCGCCACCATGGACCTGCTGGCAAGCGCTCTGCTGCAGCAGGGCCGGCGCGAGGAGAGCCTGCCCTATCTGCGGCGGGTCAAGGCGGAGCTGCCCGACTCCCCCGTGGCCAGCGCGCGGCTCGGTGCGGCGCTGCTCGCCGACCCCGGATCCGACGAGGGGGTGCTGGAGTTGCAGGCCGCGCTGGCGCAGGACCCCGATTTCCAGGGCGCGGCCGAGCAGTTGGTGATCGGTCGGTTGGCTCGCGGTGAATTCGACCAGGCACTGGCCGCGGCGCGTGACTATCGCGACCGTCACCCCGACTCGGCGCGCGCCCACACCCTGCTCGGGGTGGTCGAGCTGCGTCGCGAGGCGTCGCAGGCTGCGCGCGCGGCGTTCGAGCAGGCGCTGGCGCTGGATGCCTCGGACCTTGCCGCGACCACCGGACTGGCGACCCTGGCGCTCGCGCGTCAGGACCTTGCCGAGGCGCGGCGGCTGTTCGGCGAGAGTCTCGAGGCGCGTCCCGATGATCCGCGGGTGCTGATCGCCCTGGCCCGGATCGCACTGACCGAGGGCGAGACCGCACAGGCGCAGGCACTGCTCGAGCGGGCGGTGACGCACAACCCCGAGACACTGGCTCCCAGACTCTATCTGGCCGCCTATCTGTTGCGTCACGGTGAGCCCGGGCAGGCGCTCGAGATGCTCGATGCGGCGCGTGCGCGCTTTGCCGAGACCCCGGTGCTGCTCGGTCTGATCGCGGATGCGCAGCTCGTCCTCGCGCGTCACGGTGCCGCGCGCGATACCCTGATGCGTCTGGTCGAGCTGGCGCCCGCCGATCCCCGGGTGCGGGTCGCCCTGGCGACCAGTCTGGTGGGTCTGGACGAACTCCCCGCCGCGCGTGACCAGCTCGATCGTGCCCTGGTGATCGATCCCGAGTTCGCTCCGGCGCTTGCCTGGTCGGCACGGTTGGCGCTGGCCGAGGGTGAGTTCGAGCAGGCCGAGGCGCGGCTGGAGCAGCTGCGCCGGGTCCGTGGCGCGCTCGATGCCGATGTGCTGCTGATCCAGGGCCAGTTGGCGCAGCAGCGCGGTGATCTGTCGAGCGTCGCCGATGCCTTCACCGAGCTGCTCGAGGGCGCGAGCGAGGACCCTGCGCTCGGCCTCGACCCGCAGCGTCTCGACGCCGCCGAGCAGCTGGTGCTCGGTCAGGTGCGACGTGGTGACCTGGCCGCTGCGATCGATGCCGCGCGCGCACTCTGTGCGCGTGAACCCGATGCCGCGCGACCGCGTGCGCTGCTCGGGATGATCTATCTGCGCGCCGATCAGCGCGAGGCGGCGGCGACGGCCTTCGCCGAGGCGCTCGACCGCGACCCCGGCATGGCGATGGCGGTCGACGGGCTGGTCTCGCTCGATCTCGAGGGCGATGATCCGGACACCGCCGCGGGGCGTTATCGCAGTGCGCTGGAGTCGGCGCCCGGAGACGCCGAACTGCTGATCGGCCAGGCGCGGCTGGCACTGCTGCGTGAGGATCCGCAAGGCGCGCAGCAGGCCCTCGAGGCGGCGGTGGCGGCCAACCCCGAGCAGCTGCGTCCGCGGCTCTATCTGGCGGCCTACCAGCTGCAGCGTGGCCAGCCACAGGAGGCCCTCGACGTGCTTGGCACCGTGGCGGCGGCCCATGCCGATGCCCCCGATCTGCTCGGGCTGCGCGCCGAGGCCCAGCTTGCGCTGGGGCACAACGAGGACGCGCGTCAGAGCCTGGTGGAACTGGCCCGGCTGCAGCCGGGTGCGCCCGGGATATTGACCGCCCTGGCGACCGCCGAGGCGCGGCTGGGACGCATGGCGCTGGCCGAGGAGGCGCTGCGACGCGCCCTGGAGCAAGCGCCCGATTCGGTCGCCGCGCACGCCGGGCTGGTCCGGTTGGCGCTGGCCGAAGAGGACATGGTGTTGGCCGGTGAGCGACTCGAGTCACTGCGGGCAGTGGTCGGTGAGGCGCACCCCGAGGTGCTGCTGCTCGAGGGGTTGATCGCCGACGGACAGGGGGATGGCGTGGCTGCACTGGCCAGCTATCAGCGTCTGTTCGAGGTGGCGCCGAACTCGGTCAACCTGCTGCGGCTGGCGCGAGCGCAGCGCCAGGCCGATGATCCGGCGGCCGCTGTCGCGACCCTTGAGGGCTGGCTCGTGGAGCACCCCGAGGATGTCCGCATTCAGTTCAACCTGGCGCAGACACAGATGGAGGTCGGGGAGTTGTCACAGGCGATTGCCGCCTTCGAGCGCACCATCGAGATCGCGCCGGAACATGCCATCGCGCTCAACAACCTGGCCTGGTTGATCCGCGACCGGGATCGTGCGCGTGCCCTGGACTATGCACGCCGCGCCTATGCCGCGGCACCTGAGTCGGCAGACGTGGCCGACACCCTGGCCGTGGTGTTGTTCGAGGAGGGCGCGCTCGACGAGGCGAGACGGATCATCGACGAGGCCCAGGCGCTCGCGCCGAAGAGCGCGACGGTGCGCTTCCACAAGGCGCAGATCCTGGTCTCCCAGGGGCTCGACGATGAGGCCGGACGGTTGCTTGAGTCGACCCTCGCCGATGTCGCAGACTTCCCCGAGCGCACCGAGGCCGAGTCGTTGCTCGAGAGTCTCGATCGCTGAACTCCGCGCCCCGTTTCGTCCGAGCCGATCCGGGGCCCTCGTGCATCGGCCTCGCCCCATCCGGGGAGAGGCCTGACACCCGCTCCGTCGGACACGATCTGTCGGCCACTGCCGGCAGATCGTGTCGGTGCGCGTCAGGTCAGCGCCTGATGGCTGGTGTGGTGCTCCTTGTCATAGCGTTGCAGCAGACAGCGATAGACATTGACCAGAACCTCCTCTCTGAAGGTCGCCGGCGGGGTCAGGTCAGCGATCTCGCGCCGGTAATGATCGATGCGTGCGTCGAGATTCATTTCATCGATTGCAACGTCGTTATCGTTCTGATGCTTGTGCATGATTCGGCCTGCTTGTCGTGCGTGAAGTGGATGCGAGCGCGGGGACGGTCATTGCCGTTCCGTGCCGGCTGAGCGGCCCGCTCTAGGCAGCAAAATACGTGCCTTTCTGGTCTTCATGAGCGACATCCGTATCTGCCTGACTGCGAGGGCGTTGTCGAGCGCCCCAGTGGTGCCGCCATACGCGGCATGAGAACGGTTGTGCGCGAACGGGTCGTGGTGCAATGGGTCGTTCACCGTCTTCACATTGCTGCCGTGCGACGCGAGTGTCAGAATCTGACGACCTGTTGCCAATGCTGCCCGTCGTCTTGTTCTATCAGTCCTTGAGTGCGAGATGGGGGCTGGCGCGGCTGCTCGTACGCTATCGCAGATGCGTGTGTCAGGTGCGTCTTCTTTTCCGATATTCGTAGTTGCGGTCTGGCCCTTGTATTGCAATGTCGACTGCACGCAGACAGGGGTGATGCCGACATTTCGGGCAGTGCGCCGCCGTAGCCACTGCCACTGGCCACACCCCGTGATCTTTACCACGAAAAGCATCGCGCCGCCAGATCGATCAGAGGTCTTGAGCCATTATGTACGAGCATTTCTATGCCCTCGGGGCCGATCCGTTTCGCTTGAGCCCGGATCATCGTTTCTGTTTCACCCACAGGAACTACGCCCGTGCGCGCTCTTATATCGATTATGCGCTGCACCGTGGCGAGGGCTTCGTCATGATCACCGGTCGACCGGGGACAGGCAAGACCACGCTGATCAATGACCTGCTCGATCGTCTGCCGACACAGGAGGTGTCCGTCTCCATGTTGGTCAGCACCCAGCTGGCCGCCGAGGATCTGCTGCGGATGACCGCCCACGGTTTCGGGTTGAGTGCCGGCGCCCCGCGCAAGGCGGATGTGTTGCAGGGACTGATGGCGTTCCTCGAGCGCCAGCACCAGGCCGGGCGGCGTGCCCTGCTGATCATCGACGAGGCGCAGGACCTGGCTGCCTCGGCGCTCGAGGAGCTGCGGCTGCTGACCAATCTGCAGCGCCAGGGGCGTCCGCTGCTGCAGATCGTGTTGGTCGGTCAGGAGCGGCTGCGCGAGCTGGTCCAGGGGCCGGATATGGAGCAGGTCCATCAGCGTCTGGTTGCGGCCTGGCATCTCGAGCCGCTGGGACCGGTCGAAACCTTGGCCTATGTCCGCCACCGCTTGGAGAAGGGGGGGTGGCACGGTGACCCGGAGTTCGCGCCCGGGGTGCTGCGTACCGTCTTTGAGTTCAGCGGTGGGGTGCCGCGGCGGATCAACCTGATCTGCAGCCGGTTGCTGCTGCACGGCTTCATCGAGGAGCGCCGCCTGATCAGCGCCGAGGATGCCGAGGGGGTGCTCGATGAGTTGCAGCAGGAGTCGCTGACCGGCGCGTCACCGGAGATCGAGGTCGATTGGGACGCGCTCGACCAGGGATTGAGCGCGTCGCCCGACCTTGCTCCGGTGATCGCCGAGACGCCGCGGCCTGGGGAGGCTCCCCCGTCACAGATGTCTCCGCCACCGTTGGTCGATGACGCCCCGTCCGCAAGCCAGGCCGCCGAGCCGGTGTTCGAGCTCGACGAGGCGCTCGACGGCGAGGTGCCGCCATCCGATGACGAGTTCCCGTTGCGTGAGGCGGTGTTGCTGCCCGAGGAGCTCGATGAGCTCGTCACCGAGCCGGCGGTCGCCCCTGGACGGCGTCGCTCGCCCGCCCGCTGGGTCGTCGGCGGCAGTGTCCTGGCCGCCAGCTGTCTGCTCGGTGCCTTCTATCTGCTCCAGCCGCAGCAGACCGTCGAGTTGGGGCGAGCAACCTTCGCGTGGGTGGCGCGATCGCTGCACGAGCTGAGGGTCGAGGTGATGCCCCCCGCCGCCGACGATCGGGTCGCCGGCCTCTCGCCGGCCGATGAGCCGCCACCGGCCGCGCCCGAGGCGCTATCGCCTGTCGAGACGATGCCGGCTGCTGTGGTGGTTGAGTCCGGGCTGGTGGCCGAGGAGTCGTCTGTGGCGCCACGACCGGCGCCGATCGAGCCCGAGCCCGAGCCTAACGAGCCTCGCGCACGCGTCCAGTCTCGTCCTGCGGTCGCAGTGGCCGACGCAGTCGGGTCAAGTGTGACCGCCGCCGATCAGGCGCTGCCGGTGGGGCGAGCGACCGCGGATGGGTCCATGGCGGTCTCCACCGAGGTCAGCGATGAGCCTCCGGTGCTCAGGGTGGCCGATCTCCGCTCGGTGGCGCCGTCTCCGTCGACCGCTGCCGCCGCTGTATCGGCCGTTGACAGCTCCGCGGCGGTGCGCGAGGTGTCGCGTGGGCCCTGGCCGGAGCCGCTCCAGGTGGTGTTCGGGTGGAACAGCACCGAGGTCGAGGGGCGTTTCGCCGGGCGGCTCGATGTGCTGATCGAGGCGTATCGATCGCGTGATGATCTCGGCATCGAGATCGTCGGTTATTCCGACGCCCTCGGCGATCCCGCCTACAATCTCGACCTGTCGCGGCGTCGTGCACAGGCGGTTGCCGATTATCTGGTCGCCGGCGGTCTCGCCCCTGATCGATTGCGGGTCGAGGGCCGAGGTCCGGTCGAACCGGAGGCCTTGGAGGGGCAGTCGGCCGAGGCGGCCGGGTCGCGCGGTCGCATGGTCGAGCTCACCCCCTATGCGCCGGAGAGGGTGGAGATGGATGAGGAGAACGGATGAGCGTGGCCACCATCAGCTATGCGGCGGCGCTGATCGCCTATCTGGTGCTGACCCTGCTGCTGGCCACTGCGTGGCGTGGGCGCCTGTTGGGGCTGTTTGCGCTGGTGGCGAGCATGGCCGGCGTCTGCTGGGCGGCGATCGTGTTGGCGATGACGCATGGTCTGCTGCCTGCGGGGCAGTGGTCGGCGGTGGCCGAGCTGATCCGCAGTGGCGCCTGGTTCATCTTCCTGTCGCGGGTGCTGGTGGCCGAGCACGATCCGAGTCAGCTGCGTTTCTGGGCGCAGGCACCGTGGTGGGTGATCAGCGGTGGCGCGCTGCTCACCCTGGGGGTGCCGTTGCTCGAGGTCCCGCTCGGCCTCGACGGCGCCCAGGTGATCAATGCGATGCTGCTCGGCTGGGTGCTGTGGTCGATCTTCGGTCTGGTATTGCTCGAGCAGATCTTCCGCAATCGCCGCCCCGAGCAGCGCTGGGGCATCAAGCACCTGTGTCTCGGGCTCGGGGCGGTGTTCGCCTTCGACCTGTACTTCTTCTCCGATGCCCTGTTGCTGCATCGGGTCGATCCCGTGCTGTGGCAGGCGCGCGGCCTGGTGCACGCCTTGGTGGTGCCGTTGGTCGCGGTCTCGGCGGCGCGTAATCCGAGCTGGTCGCTGGAGGTGCACGTCTCGCGTCACGCGGTGTTCCACTCCGCCACGCTGACCGCCGCCGGGCTCTATCTGCTGGCGATGGCCGCCGCCGGCTACTACATCCGCTATTTCGGCGGCGCCTGGGGGGCGGTGCTGCAGATCACCTTCCTGTTCGCGGCCCTGCTGTTTCTGCTGGCGGTGCTGTTCTCGGGGCAGCTGCGCGCGCGCCTACGGGTCCTGCTCAGCAAGCACTTCTTCAGCTTCAAGTACGACTATCGCGAGGAATGGCTGGGCTTCACCACGGCACTGTCGCGTCCCGGCGTGGCGTTGCCGGAGGCGGTGATCTCGGCGCTCGGCGGGATCGTCAACAGCCCGGGCGGGATGCTTTGGGTGAAAGGTGAGCAC
This sequence comes from Marichromatium sp. AB32, assembly GCF_003718675.1. NCBI lineage: Bacteria > Pseudomonadati > Pseudomonadota > Gammaproteobacteria > Chromatiales > Chromatiaceae > Marichromatium > Marichromatium sp. AB32. The sequence continues at coordinate 40,366 of NZ_RHFJ01000015.1, read as the reverse complement.
GGCGCGTTCGAGTTCTGTGCCCAGAGCCATTTGGGTGAGTCGCAGGCGCAGATCCTCGCTGCCGACGCGCCGATGATCACCTTCCTGGCGCGCCGCGGCTGGGTGGTCGATCTCGAGGAGTATCGCAGCCACCCGGAGCGCTACCAGGGCTTCTCGGCGCCGTCCTGGCTCGCGTCGCTGGCCGATGCCTGGTTGATCATCCCATTGCTGCATCGCGAGTCGCTGTGCGGCTTCGTGGTGCTGGCCCGCCCGGGAGGCGCCGGGGCGCTCAACTGGGAGGACCGCTCACTGTTGCGCACCGCGGGGCGTCAGGCGGCGACCCATGTCGCTCAGCACCTGGCCGACCAGGCGCTGATCAGGGCGCGTCAGTTCGAGGCGTTCAGCCAGCTCTCGGCCTATGTCGCTCATGACCTCAAGAACCTGCTCGCCCAGCAGTCCCTGCTGGTCTCCAATGCCGAGCGTCATCGCGACAATCCTGCCTTTTTCGATGATGTCATCCGTACCGTGCGCAGCTCGGTCGAGCGCATGACCCGGTTGATGGAGCAGTTGCGCGATGGTGTGCGCGGCGAGGCGCCGCAGCGACTGAGTCTGGCGCCCTTGCTGGAGGAGTTGGTGCGCGGGCGTGGCGGGCATGCCCCGGTGCCGGTGTTCGAGGCGCCGCTATCGTCGCCCTGTGTGTGTGCCGATCGCGAGCGTTTGCTGACTGTGTTCGGTCATTTGGTGCAAAATGCACAGGAAGCGACCACGCCGGAAGGGCGCGTGGTGGTTCGTCTGTTCGCAGAGGGCCGATTCGCGATCGTCGAGATCGAGGATGATGGCGTCGGCATGTCGCAGGAATTCGTCCGCGAGCGACTGTTCAGGCCCTTCGACTCGACCAAGGGCTTGACCGGCATGGGGATCGGCGCATTCGAGAGCCGCGAGTTCATCCGGCTGCTCGGCGGTGATCTTTTGGTGTGTAGTCAGCCGGGGGAGGGTACGCTGTTTCGTGTATGCTTGCCGCTGGATGGCGAGTTACAGCAGGAGGAGCGCGTGCACGCCGGGCATCATGGAGTGGCCTCATGAAGGGCTCGGAGAAGTGTCTGTTGGTCGTCGAGGACGACCCAGGGCTGCAGAGCCAGCTGCGCTGGTGCTTTGATGGTTTCGAGGTGGTGCTCGCCGGTGATCGGCGTGAGGCGCTGGCGCAGTTGCGTCGCCACCGTCCCAGCGTGGTCACCCTGGACCTTGGCCTGCCGCCCGACCCCGGCGGGGTGAGCGAGGGGCTCGCGCTGCTCGAGGAGATCGTCGCGCTGGCCCCACAGACCAAGGTCGTGGTGGTCACCGGCAACGATGATCGCAGTCATGCGCTCAAGGCGATCAGCCTCGGGGCCTACGACTTCTATCTCAAGCCGATCGACGCCGAGACCCTCAACCTGGTGGTCGAGCGTGGCCATCGGCTGCATGCGCTCGAGACCGAGAATCTCCGCCTGCAGCACAGCCAGATGGACTCGCCGCTGCGCGGCATCATCGCCAGCAGCACGCCGATGCTCGAGGTCTGTCGTGCGGTCGAGAAGGTCGCGCCGACCGACGTCACCACCCTGATCCTCGGCGAGAGCGGGACCGGCAAGGAGCTGTTCGCCCGCGCCCTGCACGAGATGGGGCCGCGCGCCTCGGGCCGGCTGGTGGCGATCAACTGTGCCGCCATCCCCGAGAACCTGCTCGAGAGCGAACTGTTCGGCTACGAGAAGGGCGCCTTCACCGGCGCGGTCAAGCAGACCCGGGGCAAGATCGAGTACGCCGATGGCGGCACCCTGTTTCTCGACGAGATCGGCGACCTGTCGCAGCCGCTGCAGGCGAAGCTGCTGCGTTTTCTGCAGGAGCGGGTGATCGAGCGGGTCGGTGGTCGTCAGGAGATCCCCGTCGACCTGCGGGTGATCTGCGCGACCCATCGCGATCTGCGGGCACAGATCGCCGAGGGCAGTTTTCGCGAGGACCTTTTCTATCGGGTCAGCGAGGTGACCATCACCCTGCCGCCGCTGCGCGATCGCGAGGGTGATCTGCTGGTGCTGGCGCGCGCCTTTCTCGAGCGCTACAACCGTGAGTACGCCAAGACGGTGCGTGGTTTCACCAAGGATGCGCTGGCGGCGATGGAGACCTATGCGTGGTCGGGCAATGTGCGCGAACTCGAGAGTCGGGTCAGGCGGGCGGTGATCATGGCCGATGGGCAGCAGTTGACACCTGCCGATCTCGAGCTGGCGCCCGCCGGCGCCGAGCCGGTCCTGCCGCTGAACCTGCAGCAGGTCCGTGAACAGGCCGAGACTCGGGCGATCCGTCAGGCGCTTGCCCGGGTCGACGGCAATATCACTCAGGCTGCGCGGTTGCTGGGCGTGACCCGTCCGACCCTGTACGGCCTGCTCGATAAGTATGGGCTCAAGGAATGAGGTCGTTGCGACCTTCAGGCACTGTGATCGTGTTTACACGATTGGTGCTTGGTGCTTTGTCCTCGTGGTTTGCGCCACATCTATGCAACGCATGGCGGAGTACGGACGCGGCGCTCGGCGAAGATCATGAACAAGCCGCGCCCGGCCTCGCCGGGCGCGGTATCGGACCAGGGCTGGTCCCTGGAGCTTGGTTACAGGGGGAACACTGTTGAGCGCGTATCTTGGATCGATCGACGGCGCCTGGTCGCGGTTGTGCATGGGCGCGGCACTGGTGCTGCTGGCCGGTTGTTCTGGCTCCGGCAAGGACCTGCCGCCGGTCCCGCCGGAGCAGCGCGAGCTGGCGGTACAGCAGGGATACTTCTACGAGATCGCTCCGGGCGATTCGGTCAGCATCTTCGTCTGGGGCCTCAACGACCTCTCGGGAACGGTCCCCGTGCGCCCCGACGGCATGCTCACCACGCCGCTGATCGAGGACATGCCGGCGAGCGGCAAGACCCCGTCGCAGCTTGCCCGCGATCTCGAAAAGGAATATGCGGTCTATGTCCGCTCGCCGATCGTTACCGTGATCGTCAAGGGCTTCGTCGGACTGCCCTCGCAGCAGGTGCGGGTCATCGGCGAGGCGATGGCGCCAGCCGCGGTGCCGTTTCGCAAGCACATGACCCTGCTCGACCTGATGATCGCCGTCGGCGGACTGACCGATTTCGCCGCCGGCAACAAATCGGTGCTGGTGCGCTACTACGGTGGCGAGCGCCAGGAGTACTCGGTACGGCTGGATGATCTCATTCGCGATGGTGAAATCGCGGAGAACGTGAGCTTGCTCCCGGGCGATATCCTGATCATCCCCGAAGCTTGGTTCTGAAGCCGTGCAACAGCCCGGCGTGATGCAGGTTTAGACTGAAAGAGGACGGCGATGCACGAACTCCTGGCCCAACTGTTCGGCTACGCGCGCGGCATGTGGCGTTACCGCTGGCTCGCGCTCGTCGTCGCCTGGGCGATTGCGATCGCCGGATGGACCATCGTCTCGCGTATCCCCGATGAGTATCGCTCCTCGGCGCGGGTGTTCGTCGACACCAACAGTGTGCTGCGGCCTCTGCTGCGCGGTCTGACCATCCAGCCGGATCTGGTGCAGCGCGTGGCGCTGATGAGCCGAATGCTGCTGAGCCGACCGAATCTGGAAAAGATCATCCGCATGAGCGATCTGGATCTGAAGCTGCGCACCGAGGCCGAGCGCGAGCGGCTGATCAGCGATCTCGGCAACAAGATCAAGATCCGTGGCGATCGCTCCAACCCCTCGCTCTACACCATCTCCTTCGAGGATCGCGATCCCCAGAGCGCCAAGCTGGTGGTGCAGTCGCTGGTGTCGATCTTCATCGAGGAGGCGCTGGTGAGCGATCAGCGCGCCACCTCCAACGCCCAGGACTTCCTCGATCAGGAAATCGAGGAGTACGAGGCACGGTTGCGTGACTCCGAGCACCGTCTCGCCGATTTCAAGCGTCGCTATGCCGGGTTGCTGTCGGGAGATATCGGCAGTTACTACTCCAACCTCCAAGCGGCGCAGAAGGAGCTCAAGGACGCCGAGCTGACCCTGCAGGAGGCCAAGCGGCGTCGTGATCAGCTCCAGCAGCAGATCGAGACCCAGGAGCAGGCGCTGGAGAACGCCGAGGCGCTGGTTCCGCAATTGCCCGATGATCCGCGCATCGCTGCGCTGCAGACCAAGCTCGACGAGCTGCTGCTGCGCTACACCGAACGCCACCCCGATGTCATCGAGCTGCGCCGATTGATCCGCGAGATCCGCTCGCGTCAGCAGCAGCGCAACGAGATCACCGGTAGCTCGCTGATGGCCACCACGGTACAGGCCGACAGCCTCTATGGCAGCCTGCGCATGGCGCTCAGTCAGGCCGATGCACAGGTGGCGGCACTGCAGGCGCGGGTCGATGATCATGGCCAGCGGGTGCGTGACCTCGATCAGAAGATCGACACCATCCCCGAGATCGAGGCGGAGCTGACCCAGCTCACCCGTAACTACAAGACGATCGTCGCCCAGCATGCCGAGCTGCTCGAGCGGCGTGAATCGGCGCGGCTCTCGAGCGAGGTCGAGAAGACCGCCGAGGGGGTCAAGTTCCGCGTCATCGATCCACCAGTGGCGCCGCTCAAGCCCTCGGCGCCGAACCGGCTGCTGCTCGCCAGCGGCGTGTTGCTGGTCGCCCTCGGTGGCGGTCTGCTCGCCGCCCTGGCGATGGATCTGGTTCGTCCCGTGTTCGACGATCGGCGGCTGCTCTATCGTGCCACCGGTCTGCCGGTGCTCGGCACCGTGGCCCTGGTGCGCTCGCCCACCGAGCGCAGACGTGAACGGGTCATGCTGATCCCGTTCTTCGCGATGACCGTGGGGCTTGCGGTCGCCTTCATCTTAGTTGTCTCCGGTCTGCCGCTGTTGCAGTCTCTCATCTAGTCCGACACACGGACATGCAGGGGGTATCCTTGTGAGTACCATCGAAAAGGCCATTGCCAAGATCGGTCGCCAGGGCGCAGCGGAGCCTGGCGTTGCCGATTCGTCCACCGGTTGGGCGACGTCCGCAGGGAGGCAGGGGCACGTATCGGAGGGAGCCATCACCGACCCGGGACGGGTCCAGCACCTGGCGCTCGAGCGTCTGCGTGCCCAGGGCTTGCTGACCCCGGATGCCAAGCGCTCACAGCTGGCCGAGGAGTACCGGCTGATCAAGCGTCCGCTGCTGATGAATGTCGACAAGAAGGGTGCCGACATCGTCGACAACGCCAACATGATCATGGTCACCAGCGCCCTGCCGGGCGAGGGCAAGACCTTCTCGGCGATCAACCTGGCGATGAGCATCGCCATGGAGCGCGATCGCACGGTGCTGCTGGTCGATGGTGACGTGGCCAAGCCGACCGCGGCCAAGCGCCTGGGGATCGAGGCCGAGCTGGGGTTGACCGATCTGCTCGACGGTAGCTGCGACTCGGTGGCCGACGTACTCGTGCATGCCGATGTGGCCAACATGCGCATCCTGCCGGCCGGGCGTCGTCACGAGCGTGCCACCGAGCTGCTGGCCAGCGAACGGATGAGCATGGTCATGGCCGAGCTCTCGACCCGCTACAGTGATCGTGTGGTGATCTTCGACTCACCGCCGCTGCTGCTGGCCAGCGAGAGCGCGGTGCTGGCCGAGATGATGGGGCAGGTGATCATGGTGGTGGCTGCCGAGCAGACGGGGCAGCACGCGGTCAACGAGGGGTTGGCGCGACTCGGCGAGGACAAGATCATCGGGTTGCTGCTCAACAAGTACCGCCCCGGGCTCGGCAATCGCTATGGCACCGGTTACCGATATGGTTATGGATACGGATACGGTTATGGACAAGCGCCAACGGCGGACGAATCGGCGGCCCAGCCCGGCGTCTGACCCGGGTCCGTGCTGTCGGGGAGTGGAGTCATGCTGAAGCCCGCGCGGCATCGTCATCTGGTGTCGTTGTGCCTGTGTGCGACCGCGCCCCTGATCTGGGGCGCCGCCTGGGGCGCGGACTGGCGGCTGTCGCGTCAGCTCAGCGTCAACGGGGTCTATACCGACAACCTCTCGCTCTCCGAGGAGGATCAGGGCAGCGACTTCTATGTCGAGCTGACCCCGGGCTTCGTGGTCTCAGGCAAGGGAGGGCGCGCCGAACTCGATCTCGCCTATTCGCTGCAGTACCTCAACTATCTCAGTTCGGACAGCGGCGACCGGGCCAATCACCGCCTGCAGGGCAACGGCCGGGTCGAGCTGCTCAGGGAGCGGCTGTTCGTCGATGCCAAGACGACTGCGCGCCAGGAGTTGATCGACCCACTTGGTCCGACCAGCGGCGATGCCACCAACCGCTCCGATAACCTCCAGACCAGTTACACCTACGAGATCTCGCCTTCTTATTACGAGCGCTTCGGTCGTCGTGCGGAGCTGACCGCGCGCTTCTCCAACAACGGGGTCTTCTACTCCGACGAGGGCAGTGACAGCATCGGCTACGATGGCTCGATCGAGCTGCGCAGTGGTCCGGCCTTCGGCACCACCAACTGGGCCCTGTTGATCTCTTCCGAGCAGATCGACTACCAGGACGACGAGGTGCCCTCGGATACCTATTCCGATGCCAGCTTTCTGCTCGGCAACCAGCTCTCGCGGCGCTGGCGCCTCGACGCCACCCTGCTCTACGAGGACAACGACTACACCTCGCGTGATGGCACCAGTGGGGCCGGTTGGGAGCTGTCGACCACCTGGACGCCGACGCCTCGGACCTCGCTGCGGGTCGGTGTCGGTCACCGCTATTTCGGCATGACGCCGGTGCTCGACTTCTCCCATCGCAGCAAGCGCTCGATGTGGCGCGCGAGCTATGCTCGCGATGTCTCCAGTGCGCGGGGCGATCGTCTCGATTCGGAGGTCTTCGCGTTCGAGGACGTCTTCGGCGATCCGACCGTCCCCGAGGTGACCGCACCCTTCGAGGTCACCGACGACACCGCGGCACCGACCACCGGAACCTATATCAGCAACACCTTCGAGACCAGCTACACCCTGCAGACCCGACGCAGCACCCTGGGGGCCTCGCTCGGCTATGTGCTGCGCGAGTACGAGGCCACCGCGGAGGATCAGTCGACGATGCGCGCCCGGCTGTTCTGGAGTCGGCAACTCTCCGGCCTGACCCGCTCCAACCTCACCCTCGGCTGGAGCCGGAGCGAGCTCGACCAGACCAGCGTGACCGATGGCAGTGACGAGCGCGACGAATACACCCTCGATGCCGGACTGAGCCGGCGCGTCGGCACCAACACCCGGGTGGCGCTGCAGTATCGGTTGAGCAGCTCCGATGACATCACCGAGAACCGCGTGACCCTGGGCCTGGTCACCAGCTGGTCGGACTGAACGTGCTGGATGCCGTCCCGTCCCCATCCCTTCGCATGCGTCCGGCGCCGGAGCGGCGTCCGGGGCAGAGCCCTGTCGCGAGTCCGTCAGCCATGCTGAACGCCATGACCATCGACGTGGAGGATTACTTCCAGGTCTCCGCCTTCGAGCGTCACATCGCTCGCACCGACTGGGAGCAGATTCCCTGCCGGATCGAGCGCAACATGGATCGAATCCTCGAGCTGCTCGAGCGTCACGCCACCCGCGCGACCTTCTTCACCCTCGGCTGGATCGCCGAGCGCCATCCCCGGGTGGTGCGCGAGCTGGTCGCCGCCGGGCACGAGCTGGCCTGTCATGGGTTGGCCCATGTGCGCGTCACCCAGCAGACGCCGACGTCCTTTCGCGAGGATGTGCGCCGCAGCAAGGCGCTGCTCGAGGACATCGGCGGGGTCGAGGTCCGTGGCTATCGCGCGGCCAGCTACTCGATCGATCGCGACAACCAGCGCTGGGCGCACGAGACGCTGTACGACTGCGGCTACCGCTACAGCTCCAGCGTCTACCCGGTACGTCATGATCTCTACGGCATCCCCGAGGCGCCGCGCTTTGCCTACCGACCGCTCGCCGGGGTCGAGGACTTCGTCGAGATCCCGATCACCACCAGCACGCTCCTCGGGCGCCGCCTGCCCAGTGGCGGCGGTGGTTTCTTCAGACTCTATCCCTACGCGCTCTCGCGCCAGGCGATCCGACGGATCAACCGTCGCGAGGGGGCCGCCGCGATCTTCTACTTCCACCCCTGGGAGATCGACCCCGACCAGCCCCGTGTCGGCGGTCTCCCGCCGCGTACCCGGGTGCGTCACTATCTCAACCTGGCACGCACCGAGGCGCGGCTCGAGCGCCTGCTCCAGGATTTTCACTGGGGACGCATGGACCAGGTCTTTCTCGAACCGCAAGGAGTGTCTGTTCGCCGATGATGGACTCGCCATCGACCGCCCCCGCCGACCCGGACACGTCAACCGCCGCAATCCGTATCGCCCGACTCGAGACGGACGCCGATCTCGCCCGCTGGGACGCCTTCGTCGACCGTCACCCCGAGGCGACCTTCTTCCACCGCGCCGGCTGGAAGCAGGTGCTCGAGCAGGGGCTCGGTCATCGTGCGCCCTTCCTGTACGCCGAGCGTGACGGCGAGCTGTGCGGCATCCTGCCGCTCGGCGAGATCCGCAGCCTGTTGTTCGGGCGCGCGCTGATCTCCACCCCTTTTTGTGTCTACGGCGGCGCGGTCGCCGACGACCCGGAGGTCCGCGGGCTGCTCGAGGCCGAGGCCTGCCGGCTCGCCGAGACCGCCGGGGTGGGGCACCTGGAGCTGCGCGAGCGCGAGCCGCATCACCCGGAGTGGCCGGGCAAGGCGCTCTATGCCACCTTCCGTCGAGCGATCGATCCCGACCCCGAGCGCAACCTGCAACAGATCCCGCGCAAGCAGCGGGCGATGGTGCGCAAGGGGATCAAGGCGGGGCTGTCGAGCCGCTTCGACGAGGGCGTCGATGCTCTCTATCGGGTCTACAGCGAGAGCGTGCGCAACCTCGGCACCCCGGTGTTCCCGCGTCGTTATTTTCGCGTGCTCAAGCAGGTCTTCGGCGATGATTGCGAGGTGCTGCTGGTCGAGCACCAGGGCGCGCTGGTCTCCGGGGTGATGAGCTTTCGCTTCCGCGACGAGGTGCTGCCCTACTATGGCGGCGGCACCCAGGCGGCGCGCGCGCTCAAGGCCAACGACTTCATGTACTGGGAGGTGATGCGCCGGGCCTGCGTCGACGGCGCGCGTACCTTCGACTTCGGGCGCAGCAAGCGCGGCACCGGGGCCTTCGACTTCAAGCGCAACTGGGGCTTCGAGCCCGAGCCGCTGCACTATGCCTATCGGCTGGTGCGTGCCAGCGAGCTGCCCGACGTCAACCCGCTCAACCCCAAGTATCGGCTCTTCATCGCGGCCTGGAAGCGGCTGCCGCTGCCGCTGAGCCAGCTCATCGGCCCGCTGCTGGCCAGGAATCTCGGCTGAGGACCACACCCGGACATGGATGATCTGCTGTTTCTGGTCCACCGCATCCCCTATCCACCGAACAAGGGCGACAAGATCCGTTCCTTTCACCTGCTGCGCTTCCTCAGCGAGCACTATCGGGTGCACCTGGCGACCTTCATCGACCAGCCCGAGGACCGCGTCCATCGCGCGCGTGTCGCCGAGTGCTGCGCGAGCAGCTGGTTCGGTACCCTCGATCCGCGCCGCGACAAGCTCCTGAGCCTGCGCGGGCTGCTCGGCGGCGAGCCGTTGACGCTCACCTATTACCGCGATCGCGCGCTGCGGCGCTGGCTGCGCGAGACCCGCGCGCGTCATGCCATCGGTCGCGTGCTCGCCTTCTCCTCATCGATGGGCCAGTACCTGTTCGATCCGGCCTGCGCCGATCTGCGCCGGGTGATCGACCTGGTCGATGTCGACTCGGAGAAATGGCGCCAGTACGCCGCCGAGAGTCCGCCGCCGATGCGCTGGGTCTATGCCCGCGAGGCGCGGCGACTGGGCGCGTTCGAGCGTCGCCTGGCCACCGCCTGTGATGCCTCGACGCTGGTCTCCGAGGCCGAGGCGGCGCTCTTTCGTGAGCGGCTCGATGACGCCTCGGCGCGGGTCGAGGTGGTCGGCAATGGTGTCGACACCGCGCACTTCGCCGTGGCTCCCGGGACGCCATCGCCCTATCCGGACCTCGCCCCCAGGCTGGTCTTCACCGGCGCCATGGACTACTGGGCCAATGCCCAGGGCGCGGCCTGGTTCGCCGAGCAGGTGCTGCCGCGGATCCGCGCACGTCGGGCCGATGCCGAGTTCTGGGTGGTGGGGATGAATCCGACCCGCGCGGTGCGCCAGCTCGGGCGGCTGCCCGGCGTTGTGGTCACCGGCGCGGTGCCCGACGTGCGACCCTATCTGCAACATGCCGCCGCGGCGGTGGTGCCGCTGCACATCGCCCGCGGTATCCAGAACAAGGTGCTCGAGGCGATGGCGATGGCGCGTCCGGTCATCGCCACCCCGCAGGCGCTGGAGGGGATCCCGGCGGCCCCGGGGCGCGAGGCCCGGGTGGCCGAGGCAGTCGAGCCCTTCGCCGCCGAGTGTCTCGCCGCGCTGGCGACGTCCGATGACCCGATGGGCGCACAGGGTCGGGCGCTGGTCGAGCGCCATTTCGCCTGGGAGGCGACCCTGCCCAGGCTGGTCGAGCTGTTGGAGGGTGGATCATGAGTCGAGTCGACTGGTTGTCCCGACCGCTCTCGCCGCGGGCGCGGCTGATCTGGCTTGCGCTGCTGCTGCTCGTGCTGCTCGCCGCCTTCTGGCCGACGGTTGCCGGGATGATCGAGATCTGGACGCGCTCGGAGACCTTCACCCACGGCTTCCTGGTGCTGCCGGCGGTGTTGTTCATGATCTGGCGCGAGCGCGCCGGGCTGCGCGGGGTGGTGCTGCGCGGCGAGCCGCTGGCGCTGCTGGCGATCGCCGCCGGGGGGCTGGTGTGGCTGCTGGCGCGGCTCACCGAGGTGGCGGTGATCGAGCAGCTGGCGCTGGTCGGGCTGAGCTGGGCGCTGATCGGGCTGGTGCTCGGCCGGACGATGCTGTGGCGTCTGGCCTTTCCGCTCGCCTTCCTGCTGTTTGCGGTGCCCATGGGCGAGGGGTTGATCTACCCGCTGATGGAGTTCACCGCCGCCTTCACCGTCAACCTGCTGCGCCTGACCGGCATCCCGGTGTTCTGGGACGGCACCTTCTTCAGCATCCCCAGCGGTGACTGGTCGGTGGTGGAGGGCTGCAGCGGGGTGCGCTATCTGATCGCCTCGCTCTTCCTCGGGGTGATCTACGCCTATCTCAGCTATCGCTCGCCCTGGCGCCGGCTTGCCTTCATCGTCCTGGCGGCGGTGGTGCCGCTGCTCGCCAACGGGTTGCGCGCCTATCTGATCGTGATCATCGCCCACCTCAGCGACATGCGCCTGGCCGTCGGCGTCGATCACCTGATCTACGGCTGGGTGTTCTTCGGGCTGGTGATGTTCGTGCTCTTTCTCATCGGCGGGCTGTGGCGCGAGCCGCCGCGCGCCGAGCCAGAGACGCCGACGGTGTCCTCCACCGCCGATCGGCGGGGCGCGCGGCGGCGTGGCGGACACGCGCTGCCCGCGCTCGGGCTGGCGTTGCTGCTCGCCTGGCCGGCGCTCGCCGCCGACCTCGAGCGCCCGCGCGCGATTCAGCCGCTCGCGCTCGCGCCGCTCGCGGCCCCCGCCGGCTGGACGACGGGCGCGGCCTTCACCGAGTGGCGCCCGACCTATCTCGGCGCGAGCGCCACCCTGGAGCAGGTCTTCGTCCGCGATGGCGAGCCCGTCGGGTTCTATCTCGCCGGTTATGCCGGCGAGGGCGGCGAGCTGGTCAACTCGCAGAACGTGCTGGTCGCGCAGAAGCACCCGAGGTGGAAGATGCCGCAGCAGGCGCCGCGTCGCGAGGACCTTGCCGGTGGCTCGCTGGGGCTGATCGAGTCGCGGGTACGGACCCCCGAGCAGACCCTGCTGGTGTGGCACTGGTACTGGATCGACGGCGCGCATCTCGCCAACGACTACCTGGCCAAGCTTCATGAGGCGCTGGCGCTGCTCCAGGGGCGCGGGCGTCACGAGGCCGGGGTGGTGATCTACACCCCGCTCGGACTCGATCCGCAGGCCGCGCGCGCGCGGTTGCGTGCCCTGGCCGAGCGGTTGCGCCCCGCGCTCGACGCCCTGCTCGATGCCCCCAGTCGTCCCGCCGCCGGAGTCCATGATGGCCGAGAATAATCCGCCGCTGATCGTCCATGTCATCCACCGGCTCGCCGTCGGCGGGCTGGAGAACGGACTGGTCAACCTGATCAACCGCACCCCGGAGGGGCGCTATCGTCATGCGATCCTCGCCCTCGAGGGCGTGGATCCTGACTTCCGCGCGCGCATCGAGCGACCGGTCGAGGTCCACGACCTCGCCAAGCGCCCGGGGCAGGACCTCGGGCTCTATCTGCGGATGTGGCGCGCGCTGCGGCGGCTGCGCCCGGCGATCGTCCATACCCGTAACCTCGCCACCCTGGAGATGCAGCTCCCGGCGCGATTGGCCGGGGTGGCGCACCGCGTCCACGGCGAGCACGGGCGTGACGTCCACGACCTCGACAACACCCGCCGCCGGTATCGCTGGCTGCGCCGTGCCTTCCGTCCGCTGGTCGAGGCCTACATCCCGCTCTCGCGCGAGCTGGCCGAGTATCTGCGCGTGGATATCGGGGTCGCGCCCGAACGCATCCACACCATCCGCAACGGGGTCGACGAGCAGCGCTTCCGCCCCGCGCGGCCCGACGAGGAGCCGCGCGCGGTCCTGCCCGCGGGCTTCGCCGGACCGGATGACCTCGTCATCGGCACCGTCGGGCGGCTCGAGCCGGTGAAGGATCAGGCCACCCTGGTGCGTGCCTTCATCGCCCTGGTGCGCGAGGACCCGGCGCGCGGCGCGCGGTTGCGGCTGGTGCTGATCGGCGACGGCTCGCAGCGCACCCGGCTCGGCGCCCTGGTCGATGCCGCCGGGCTCGGCGCCCAGGTGTGGTTCGCCGGCAGTCGCGACGACGTGCCGGCCTGTCTGCGCGCGCTCGATCTGTTCGTGCTGCCCTCGCTCGGCGAGGGCATCTCCAACACCATCCTCGAGGCGATGGCCTCGGGGCTGGCGGTGGTGGCGACCGAGGTCGGCGGCAACGGCGAGCTGGTGGTGGCCGGGGAGACCGGCGCCCTGGTGCCGCGCGACGACACCCAGGCACTTGCCGCCGCGCTGCGGGGCTATCTCGCCGACCCGGCGCTGGCGCGTACCCAGGGCGCGGCGGCGCGCTCACGGATCGAGGCCGAGTTCGGCCTCGGCACCATGGTCGCGCGTTATCTCGAGGTCTATGACGGGCTCCTCGCGGGGCCGGGGGAGTAGGACAGTCCATCATGTGCGGAATCGCAGGCATCTTCGACACCCGGGGGCCGGGGCCGATCGACCCCGAGCTGCTCGGGCGGATGAATGAGGCGCAGCATCATCGCGGCCCGGACGACGGCGGGGTCCACATCGAGCCCGGGGTGGGGCTGGCGCACCGACGTCTGTCGATCATCGACCTCTCCGGCGGGCACCAGCCGCTGTTCAACGAGGACGAGACCGTCGCCGTGGTCTTCAACGGCGAGATCTACAACTTCCAGGAACTGGCCGCCGAGCTGCGCGCCGCCGGGCACCGCTTCCGCACCCACAGCGACACCGAGGTGATCGTCCATGCCTGGGAGGCCTGGGGCGAGGCCTGTGTCGAGCGCTTTCGCGGCATGTTCGCCTTCGCCATCTGGGATCGCGGACGCGAGACCCTGTTCCTCGCCCGTGACCGGCTCGGCATCAAGCCGCTGCACTACGCGCTGCTCGACGACGGCCGGCTGCTGTTCGGCTCCGAGCTGAAGGCGCTGCTGGTCGACCCGACGCTGCCGCGCGCGCTCGACCCCCAGGCGATCGAGGAATACTTCGGCTTCGGCTACATCCCCGATCCACGCACCATCTTCGGCGCGGTGCGCAAGCTCGAACCCGGTCATACCCTGACCCTGCGCCGGGGCCGCACGGCGCCGCCGCAGCCGCGCCGCTACTGGGACCTGGATTTCGCCGACAACGGCGTGCGCGATCTCGACGGCGCCGGCGAGGAGCTCATCGAGCGGCTGCGCGAGGCGGTGCGTATCCGTCTGATCTCCGAGGTGCCGCTCGGTGCCTTCCTCTCCGGCGGGGTCGACTCCAGCGCGGTGGTGGCGATGATGGCCGGGCTCTCCGAGCAGCCGGTCAACACCTGCTCGATCTCCTTCGGCGATCCGCGCTACAACGAGTCGCGCTATGCCGAGCAGGTGGCCGGGCGCTTCGCCACCCGGCACCTGGTCGAATCGGTCGACCCCGACGATTTCGCCCTGCTCGAACGGCTCTCGGCGCTCTACGACGAGCCCTATGCCGACAGCTCGGCGCTGCCGACCTATCGTGTCTGCGAGCTGGCGCGCAAGCGCGTGACCGTCTGTCTCTCCGGTGACGGCGGCGACGAGAGCCTCGCCGGCTATCGCCGCTATCGCTGGCATCTCTACGAGGAACGGCTGCGGCGGTTGTTGCCGCAGGGGATGCGCGGGCCGCTGTTCGGGCTGCTCGGGCGGGTCTATCCCAAGGCCGACTGGGCGCCCAAGGTGCTGCGCGCCAAGTCGACCTTCCAGGCGCTGGCGCGCGACTCGCTCGAGGGCTATTTCGAGAGCGTCTCGATCCTTGGCGACGGGCTGCGTCAGTCGCTGTTCTCGGCCGATTTCAGGCGCGAGTTACAGGGCTATCGCGCCGTCGAGGTGCTGCGTCGTCATGCCGAACGCGCCCCTGATCATCCGCTCTCGCGGGTGCAGTATCTCGACCTCAAGACCTATCTCCCCGGCGACATCCTCACCAAGGTCGATCGCGCCAGCATGGCCCACGGGCTGGAGGTGCGGGTGCCGATCCTCGACCACCAGCTGCTCGAGTGGAGCGCCGGGCTCGCCCCCGGCCTCAAGCTCTCCGGGCGCGAGGGCAAGTATGTGTTCAAGCGCGCGCTCGAGCGCCATCTCGACCCGGAGATCCTCTATCGTCCGAAGATGGGCTTCGCGGTGCCGCTCTCGGCCTGGTTCCGCGGGCCGCTGCGCGAGCAGGTGCGCGAGACCCTGCTCGGCGACCGGCTCGCCGACACCGGGCTGTTCGACAGCAAGCAGCTCGCCTGGATCGTCGACCAGCATCAGTCGGGGATGCGCGAGTTCAGTCCGGCGATCTGGAGCCTGTTCATGTTCGCCGCATTCCACCGGCGGGTGATCGACGGCGAGGGCTGAGGGAGATCCCGGTCGGCCATCGCCGGTGGGACAAGGAAGAGAGGAGGGAGGCTGGTGCGCGAGGGGGGACTTGAACCCCCACGGATTGCTCCACTGGAACCTAAATCCAGCGCGTCTACCAATTCCGCCACCCGCGCAAGCGCATCATTCTATACCGAATCCACCGCGAGATTAAACGGGCGCCGATCGCCATCGGCGCCCGTGTCGTTCAGGGCGTGACCGTGGTCAGGCCGACGCTCACCCAGTCCTGCATCCCGCCGCGATACCACTTGAGCTTGTGCAGCGGATAGCCGATCTCGACCAGGTTCTTGATGTTGGCGGTCGACTGCGGGCACCAGATGCCGTTGCAGAACAGCACCAGGGTCTTGGCCTCGCCGAAGTCCCAGCCGTCCCCGGCCAGTGGTTCGGCGGCGAAGGTGTCGGCCAACACGTGGCGGAAGGTGTCGGCCTCGGTGGGGGTCTCGAAGGTGCCGGCGTTGTCGCGGCTGATGGTGTTCCAGGGGATGTTGACCGATCCCGGGATGGTGCCGCGCAGTACCCAGTCCGGGGTGCGCGAGTCGACCACCAGGATGTTGTCGTCGCCCTGCTCGATACGCTTGAGATAGTCGAGCAGCTCCAGCTCGCCGATGGTCTCGACGCCGGGGACGGCGACCATCGGCTGGACGCAGAAGGGCGGGCAGCCGCGATCTGTCTTCTGGAACGCCTCGGGCAGGGTCGCGTCGCGGTCGTGACCGCGGGCGATGGTGACGCTCTCGCCCTGGTGGGTGACGGTGACCGATTCGATCTCGGGGGAGATCCGGTTCTCGGCGGCCGGTGCGGCGGTGGCGACGCCGAGCGCGCCGGTCAGCGCGACCAGGATCAGGGTGCTGTTCGCGTGCATGGAGGTCTCCTGGGCTCAGGGTTGGCGGATATAGTCGGGGAAGTCGGCGTCGCGCTCGCGCAGCGCCTGCGCGTGACCGAGTTCGCCCTGGCGGCGGGCGCGTTCGGCGAGCGCGATGGCGGCCTCAAAGTCACCGGCGCGGGCCAGTCCCTGCGCCTCGGCGATCAGTTTGGCGGTGTCGCGCCACTCGCCGCCGACCGCGTCGGCGCGCGCGCGTGCGGCCTCGGCCGCGGCGATCGCCGCCTCGGCTGCGGCGGCGCCGGGCTCGGTCTCGTCGCGTTGCGCCTGTTCGTAGGCATGGGTGTCCTGGGCGATCGCCTGCTCGGCGATCCGCACCGCCTTGGTGTATTGGCGCGAGGGCAGCAGCCCCGCCGCGCGTTCGATCAGCGCCGCGGTCTCGTCGACCTCGGCCCCGGCCTCGACGGCGCGTTCGTGAGCGGCGCGCGCCGCGGCGATCGCCGCCTCGGCCTCGCTGCGGTGGGTGGCCCAGGCGGGTGCGATCATCAGTGTGGTGAGCGCCAGAACGAGGGTGAAGCGGGCGCGGGTGCGAAATGGCGTCATGCCGTCATCTCCTCTGGTGCGTGGGCCGGGATCATTTGCGCGCACCCGGGCCGTTGAGCGGCAGACCGTTGTTCATGTAGGTCATGAAGAACTCCAGGTTGCGATATTCCTCGCCCTGGGCGGGGAAGGCCTTGGCGCGGACCTGCTCGTTGCAGCCGCTGAAGCGGCGGTGCAGGGTGCCCATCTCGCCCCACTTGGAGCGATAGACCGGGAAATGGGTGGTGTGGCCGTAGGCGGGACTGAGGATCTCGGTGCGCAGCGTGGTGCCCGAATTGCCCATATGGCAGTGGCTGCAGGCGAAGTTGAGCTGGCCGCGACGGGCGAAATAGAACTGTCTGCCCTGTTCGTAGGCGGCCAGCGCGCGGGGGTCGTCCTCGGGGATCTCGACGGCGGTGATCTGGCCGCGCGAGGCGAAGGCGATGTAGGCGACCAGGTCGGCGATCGGGCCTTTCTTGTACTTCAGCGGTGGCTCGTCGTTGGCCGCGCGGCAGTCGTTGAGCGCCAGCGGCAGGGTGATCACCATGCCGCGCTCGCGGTCCCAGTGCGGATAGCGCCCGGCGATCGCCGGCCCGTCGGGGAAGCAGTCGGCATAGCCCTGGCCGTTGGCGAAGGGGGTGTTCCACATCTCCTCGCCCTTGCTGAGGGCGGTCTCGTAGGGGGGGAACTCCTCGATCGCCTCCCAGTTCTCGCGCCCGACCGGGTCGAGCGCGTAGGCGCCGTTGATGAAGTCCTCGGTGGCGATGGCGGGGAAGCGGGTCTCGAAATACTGCTGGAAGGCGGCGCGGTCCTCCTCGGGACCGGCCGCGACCGGGGCGGCGAGCAGTGCGCCGGCGAGCAGCGCCAGGGCGCGATGGCTGGTCTTGGCTGTCATGCGTGCTCCTCCGTGTCGGGTGGCTGCGGTGCCGTGATCCTCTATAGCGACCAGACGAACTCGACCACATCGGCGAATTCCCGCTCGGTGAGGATCTCGTGCTTGCCGAAGGGCGGCATCACCACCTCGGGGTTCTGCGCCGTGGGGTCCCAGATCTGTTCGGCGAGCGCGCGTTTGCTCGGGTAGCGGGTCTGCATGGCGATCAGTATCGGGCCGATGGCGCCAGGGCTCTCGGCGCCGGCGATCACGTGGCAGGCGACGCAATTGCCCTTGGCGCGCGTGGTGGCGACGATGCGCCCGGCCTCGATGTCGCCCTCGAGCGCGAGGTCGGAGGGCATCTCGGCGCGCGTCGGCGCGGTGCCGAGCGCCAGGGTGAGCGAGAGTGCGGTCAGCACCAGCCTGGGGTGCGGGGACGAGCTCATGCGGGGCCTCCTGGATCTCCGTTGGTGACGGTGGTGGTCTGGGGCGGCCAGGGGCGTGATCGTCGGCGATCCGGTCGAGCGTCGGTGGTGTCGCGCGCATCGTGGAGCGGTGCGCGCCGGGTCGAACGGTACCGGATGTCTTCTATGGTTATTGTGTGCGCCGCCCCGTGCGCCGAAAGTGAAGGTGACGACCGGTGTTTTCAATCTCGTCGTGACACCTTCGATGTCGTCGCGGGGTGTCTTGCAATCGTGGCGGGAGCGCCGATTTCTTTGTCTTGTTAGTCCGCACGGCCCGATGCCGAGCCCGAGAGAACCCAGCAGGAGGACATCCCCGATGACCCTGTCGCGACGTGACTTCGTGCGCCTGCTCGCCCTCGCGGGCGCCGCCGGCATGCTCCCGCTCAGCGCCCGCGCCGCGCGGCGCATCCCCGCCGATCCCTACGACCTGCCGGTCTTCGGCAACCTCCGGCTGCTCCACATCACCGACACCCATGCCCAGCTCAACCCGGTCTACTACCGCGAGCCCAACGTCAACCTCGGGCTGGGGGCGGCGCGTGGGCGAGCGCCGCACCTGGTCGGGCAGGCGCTGCTCGATCACTTCGGGGTCGCACCGGGGGGGCTCGAGGCCCATGCGCTGACCTATCTCGACTATGCCGAGCAGGCCGAGCGCTTCGGCCGGGTCGGCGGCTTTGCCCAGCTGCGTACCCTGGTCGAGCGGCTGCGCGCCGAGCGTGGGCGCGAGGCCACCCTGCTGCTCGACGGCGGCGACACCTGGCAGGGCTCGGGGACGGCTTACTGGACCCGTGGGCGCGACATGGTCGGCGCCTGCAACCTGCTCGGCGTCGACGTGATGACCGGGCACTGGGAGTTCACCTATCGCGATGCCGAGGTGATCGACAACATCGCCGCCTTCGCCGGCGACTTCGTCGCGCAGAACGTCAAGGTGCGCGAGGAGGCGCTGTTCGACTATCGCTTCGAGGACTTCGCCGGCTTCGACGAGGACCTCGGGCTGGCCTTCGACCCCTATGTGATCCGCGAGGCCGGCGGGGTGCGGGTGGCGGTGATCGGCCAGGCCTTCCCCTATACCCCGATCGCCAACCCGAGCCGATTCATCCCCGACTGGACCTTCGGCATCCAGGAGGGGCGGCTGCAGGAGATCGTCGATCGGGTGCGTGAGCGCGAGCGCCCGGCGCTGGTGGTGCTGCTCTCGCACAACGGCATGGACGTCGATCTCAAGCTCGCCTCGCGGGTGCGCGGCATCGATCTGATCCTCGGCGGTCACACCCACGACGGCGTGCCCGCGCCGCAGGTGGTCGACAACCCGGGCGGGCGCACCCTGGTGACCAACGCCGGCTCCAACGGCAAGTTCCTCGGGGTGATGGACCTCGATGTCGGCCCGGGGGGGCTGCGCGACTTCCGCTATCGGCTGCTGCCGGTGTTCTCCGACCTGATCGCGCCCGATCCGGAGATGACCGACTATATCGCCGGGGTGCGTGCACCCTATCGCGCGCGCCTCGAAGAGCCCCTGGCGGTGGCCGGGCAGACGCTGTATCGTCGCGGCAACTTCAACGGCACCTTCGACCAGCTCATCTGCGATGCGCTGCGCACGGTCAAGGACGCCGAGATCGCCCTCTCGCCCGGGTTCCGCTGGGGGACCACCCTGCTGCCGGGCCAGACCATCACCATGGAACACGTGCTCGACCAGACCTGCATCACCTACCCCGAGACCTATCGGCGCGAGATGACCGGCGCCGAGCTCAAGGCCATCCTCGAGGACGTCTGCGACAACCTCTTCAACCCCGATCCCTATGTTCAGCAGGGTGGCGACATGGTGCGTAGCGGCGGGCTCGACTATGTCTGCGAGCCCGGCGCGGCGATCGGCTCGCGGATCCGGTCGCTGCGTCTCGCCGACGCCACCCCCATCGAGGCCGACAAGCGCTATGTGGTGGCCGGCTGGGCGAGCGTCGGCGCCCAGGCCGAGGGCGAGCCGATCTGGGAGACGGTGGCGACCTATCTGCGCGATCGCGAGCGGATCGACATCGCCCGGCTCGAGACCCCACGTCTCGAGGGCGTCGCCGACAACCCCGGCATCGCCGATTATCCAGGAGAGGTTTAGTGCGTGATGGCAGTGGGCGCGTCGCGGTATGGCGCGTGGCGAGTGCGGTGGTGGCCGTGGGTTGGAGCAGTGCGGCCAGCGCCGAGCCGGTGGCGGGGTTGATCGAGCCGGCGTGGCTGATCGGACCGTTGTTGTTGCTGGTGGTGACCTTCGTGATCTGGAATCGGCGGCTGCGTCGTGAGGTCGTGCAACGGCGTGCCGCCGAGCAGGCGTTGCGGCGCTATCGTCAGGTGGTCTCGGCGACCCAGGACTCGATCTCGCTGATCGACCGCAATGCTGTCTATCTGCTGGTCAACGAGTCGTATCTGCGCATCTTCGAGCGTCGCTATGACGACATCGTCGGCCATTCGGCCCGCGAGCTGCTCGGCGACGAGACCTTCGAGCGCGTGGTGGCGCCGCGGTTGGCGCGCTGTCTGGCCGGCGAGACGGTCAACTATCAGGCCTGGTTCGAGCTGCCCAGCACCGGGCGCTGTTATCTCGACGTGATCTATGCCCCTTACCGCGATCAGGGTACGGAGATCGACGGCGTACTGGTCAGCGTGCGCGACATCACCGAGCGGCGCCGTGCCGAGGAGGCGCGCCAGCTCGCCGCCAACGTCTTCACCCATGCCCGCGAGGGCATCGTCATCACCGACGCGCAGGGGGACATCGTCGACCTGAATGCCGCCTTCGTCGAGATCACCGGCGAGTCGCGCGAGACCCTGCTCGGTCGCCGTCCGGCGGTGCTCGAGTCCGGCGCCGGGCTGCTCGGTGGCAGCGATGCCGTCACCGTCGAGGCGATCTGGACGACCCTGGCCGATCAGGGCCACTGGGAGGGCGAGTTCTGGGGCCGACGACGCGGCGGCGAGAGCTATGTGGCGATGATCACCATGACCGCGGTCGGCGACGAGGCGGGCGCGTTGCAGCACTATGTCCTGCTCTATCACGACATCACCGCGCTCAAGCTGCAACAGCGCAGGCTCGAACAGGCGGCGCACTACGACGGCCTCACCGGGCTGCCCAACCGCGCGCTGCTGTTCGATCGGCTCGAGCAGGCGATGACCCAGGTGCAGCGACGTGGCGGCGCCCTGGCGCTGGTCTATTTCGACCTCGACGGCTTCAAGGCGGTCAACGACGGGCTCGGTCACGAGGCCGGCGACCGTCTGCTCGCCGGCCTCGCCGTGCGGATGCGCGGGGTGTTGCGCGAGGGCGATACCGTCGCCCGGCTCGGCGGTGACGAGTTCGTCGCCGTGCTGCTCGATCCGGGCGGGATCGCCGAACTCGCGCCGCTGCTCGATCGTCTGCTCGAGGCGCTCTCGCGCCCCATGCCGATCACCGATCACCTGGTGCAGGTCTCGGCCAGCCTCGGCGTCAGTTGCTTCAAGCAGGGCGACGAGATCACCCCGGATCTGCTGCTGCGCCGCGCCGATCAGGCGATGTATCAGGCCAAGCTCGCCGGCAAGGGGCGCTATCGCTTCTTCACCCCGGGGGTCGACGACGCCCCGCGCCGTCACGCGCTCGCCGGCTGAGGCTCACAGCCTGACCCCGGGCGAGGCGCTGTAGCTGTCGAGCACGTTGACGTAGTTGGCGCGCTCGAACTCCGCCGGGTTGGGCACGGCCAGGGCGCTGACCCGGCCGCGGAAGTCCTCCACCGACTCGAACCCCTGCTCCTCCATCCACTGCTCCACCCCGCCGATCACCTCGCCGAGATAGGCCGGGCCGTGGGCGAGCAGCGCGCTGCACAGGTGTACCACGTCGGCGCCGGCGAGCAGCAGCTTGATCGCGTCCGCGGCGGTGTGCACGCCGCCGGTGGCGCCCAGCGACAGGCCCTCGAAGCGACCGTGGAGCAGGGCGATCCAGCGCATCGCCAGCAGCGCCTCGGCCGAGGTCGAGGGGTGCAGGCTCGGCTGCAGGCGCAGGGTGTCGATGTTGATGTCGGGCTGATAGAAGCGGTTGAACAGCGCCACCCCGTTGGCCCCGGCGGCGGCGAGCTGACCGATCAGGTGGCCGAGCGAGCTGAAGCTCGGCGAGAGCTTCATGTTGATGGGGATGGCGACGTGAGCGCGCAGGTCGCGCAGCAGGTCGAGATAGCGTGCCTCGACCGTGGCGCCGTCCTGACCGATGTCGCCGGCGACATAGTAGACGTTGAGTTCCAGGGCGTCGGCCCCGGCACGCTCGATCTCGCCGGCATGGGCGATCCAGCCGCCGGGGGTGACGCCGTTGAGGCTGGCGATGACGGGGATGTCGAGCGCCGCCTTGAGCCGGCCGATGTGCGCCAGGTACTGCTCGAGCGGGCTGTCGAAGTCGTGATAGTCGGGCAGGAAGCCGTCATCGGCCTCGGCGAAGCCGATCTCCTGGTGGTGGAGGAAGCGCACCATGGCCTCGGACTCGGCGCTGACCGCCTCCTCGAACAGCGACCAGAGGATGATCGCCGAGGCGCCGTGGTCCTCGAGCGCGCGCGCCTGGTCGAGGCTGCGTGAGAGCGGCGAGGCGGAGGGGACGAAGGGGTTGCTGAGGTCGAGACCCAGATACTTGGTCGCTAGATCCATGATCGGCTCCGTGTTCGGTCCGGGACGGTGTGTTCAGTGGTTGTGCTCGTCGGCATCGGCCGCTGGCGCCTTCTGCAGCGCGATCTGCGCGAGCTGCTCGTAGAGGCTGAAGCGTGTCTGCACATGACGCTGGGCCTGTTGCAGGTAGCGTTCGGCGGCCTCGGGGTGGATGCGCTCGAGCACGCTGAAGCGGGTCTCGGTGGCGATGAAGTCGCGATAGGGCAGGCTCGGCGGCTTGCTGTCGATGTGCAGCGGGTGTTCGCCGGCGGCGGCGCGGCGCGGGTCGTAGCGCAGCAGCGACCAGTGTCCCGAGTTGACCGCCATGTCCTGCTGGCGCAGGTTGTTGGAGAGATCGACGCCGTGGGCGATGCAGGGCGCGTAGCAGATGATCACCGAGGGGCCGGGGTAGGACTCGGCCTCGAGGAAGGCGCGCACCGTCTGCACGTCCTTGGCGCCGAAGGCGACCTGGGCGACATAGACGTTCTCGTAGGCCATCGCCATCAGCGCCAGGTCCTTCTTGAAGGTCGGCTTGCCGCCGGCGGAGAACTTGGCCACGGCGCCGAGCGGGGTGGCCTTGGAGGTCTGGCCGCCGGTGTTGGAATAGACCTCGGTGTCGAGGATCAACAGGTTGACGTCGCGTCCGCTGGCGAGCACGTGATCGACACCGCCGTAGCCGATGTCGTAGGCCCAGCCGTCGCCGCCGACGATCCACACGCTGCGCTTGACCAGCTGATCGCACAGCCCCTCGAGCAGTCGCGCCTCGGGCGCGTCGATGCCGCTGAGCGCCAGGCGCAGCCGCTCGATGCGTGCGCGCTGGGCGTGGATGCCGGCCTCGTCGGACTGCTCGGCCTCGAGGATCTCGCGCGCCAGCCCCACGCCGATGGTGTCGGCGAGCCGACCGAGCAGCTCGCGCGCCTGATCGCGCTGCTTGTCGATCGCCAGGCGCATGCCCAGCCCGAATTCGGCGTTGTCCTCGAACAGCGAGTTGTTCCAGGTCGGTCCGCGGCCCTCGGGATCGGTGGTGTAGGGCGTGGTCGGCAGGTTGCCACCGTAGATCGAGGAGCAGCCGGTGGCGTTGGCGATCAGCATGCGGTCGCCGAAGAGCTGGGTGGCGAGCTTGACGTAGGGCGTCTCGCCGCAGCCGACACAGGCCCCGGAGAACTCGAACAGCGGCTGCATCAGCATCGCGTGCTTGATCTTGGTCGGTTCGAGCTGGGTGCGGTCGTACTCGGGGAGATCGAGGAAGAAGTCCCAGTGCGTCTGCTCGGCGGCATGGATCTCGCCGGCCTCGACCAGGTTGAGCGCCTTGCGGCTCGGGTCCTTGCGGTCGCGGATCGGGCAGACCTCGACACAGAGCCCGCAGCCGGTGCAGTCGTCGGGGGCGATCTGGTAGCTGATGCGGTGTCCGGCGGGGAAGTCGCGTCCCTTGACCGGGGCGCTGAGAAAGCCCGCGGGCGCGCTCGCCAGCGTCTCCTCCGGATAGACCTTGGCGCGGATCGCCGCGTGCGGGCAGACCAGCGGGCACTTGCCGCACTGGGTGCACAGCTCGGGCTCCCACAGCGGCAGTTGCAGCGCGATGTTGCGCTTCTCGAAGCGGGTGGTGCCGGTCGGCCAGGTGCCGTCGGCGGGCATCAGGCTCACCGGCAGCCGGTCGCCGAGTCCGGCGATCAGCGGTGCGGTGACCTGGCGGACGAACTCGGGGGCATCGGCCGGGACCACCGGCGGGCGCTCGAAGTCGCTGCTCGGCGTCGCCGGCACACTGACCTGGTGCAGCCCGGCGAGCGCGGCGTCGATCGCGCGATAGTTGCGATCGAGCAGGCGCTGGCCCTTGCGTCCGTAGGTCTTGCGCACCGCCTCCTTGATGTGGGTGATGGCCTCGTCGCGGGGCAGCACCCCGGAGATGGCGAAGAAGCAGGTCTGCATGATGGTGTTGATGCGCCGTCCCATGCCGGTCGCGGCGGCGATGCCATAGGCGTCGACGACATAGAAGGCGAGCCCCTTGTCGATCATCTGTTGCTGCATCGACCGTGGCAGGCCGTTCCACGCCTGATCGGGCGGGGCGGCGCTGTTGAGCAGGAAGGTCGCCCCGGGGGCGGCGAGCGCGAGCATGTCGTAGCGCTCGAGGAAGGTCGGTTGGTGACAGGCGACGAACTGCGCCTCGTCGGCGCCGATCAGATAGGTGCTGGAGATCGGTCGCGGGCCGAAGCGCAGATGGCTGATGGTGACCGCGCCGGCCTTCTTGGAGTCGTACTGGAAATAGCCCTGGCCGTAGTTGGGCGTCTCCTCGCTGATGATCTTGATCGAGTTCTTGTTGGCCGAGACGGTGCCGTCCGAGCCGAGTCCGTAGAAGACGCAGGCGCTCACGCCGGCGCTGGCGTCGGGGCGGAAGGCGGGGTCCCAGTCGAGGCTGGTGTGGCCGACGTCATCGATGATGCCGACGGTGAAGGGGCAGCGCGGCTGCTCGGCGGCGAGCTCGTCGAGCACCGCCTTGGCCATCGCCGGGGTGAACTCCTTGGAGGACAGCCCGAAGCGCCCGCCGATCACCCGGGGCATCGTCGCGCGCGCGCCGCTGGCATGGGCCTGGGCGAGGGCGGTGAGCACGTCCTTGTAGAGCGGCTCGCCGTCGGCGCCGGGCTCCTTGGTGCGATCGAGCACCGCGATCCGCGCGGCGCTGGCGGGCAGCGCGGCGAGCAGCGCCTTGGGCGCGAAGGGACGGAACAGCCGCACCTTGACCAGCCCGACCCGCTCGCCGCGCGCGACCAGGTGCTCGATGGTCTCCTCGGCCGCCCCGATCCCCGAGCCCATCAGCACCAGCACGCGCTCGGCGTCGGGTGCGCCGACATAGTCGAAGGGCTGGTAGTGACGACCGGTGTGTCCGGCGAAGCGGGTCATCACCCGGGCGACGATCTCCGCGGTGGCCTCATAGTAGGGGTTGACCGACTCGCGCCCCTGGAAATAGACGTCGGGGTTCTGCGAGGTGCCGCGGATCACCGGTCGGTCGGGGTTGAGGGCGCGCGCGCGACAGGCCCGTACCTGCTCCTCGCTGATCAGCGCGCGCACCGTCTCGCGCGGGATGCGCGCGATCTTGCTGACCTCGTGCGAGGTGCGGAAGCCGTCGAAGAAGTGCAGGAAGGGCACCCGGCTCTCCAGGGTCGCGGCCTGGGCGATCAGCGCAAAATCCATCACCTCCTGCACCGAGGCCGCGCACAGCATCGCGAAGCCGGTGCCGCGACAGGCCATGACGTCACCGTGATCGCCGAAGATCGACAGCGCCTGGGCGGCCAGCGAGCGCGCCGAGACATGGATCACCGTCGGGGTCAGCTCGCCGGCGATCTTGTACATGTTGGGGATCATCAGCAGCAGCCCCTGCGAGGCGGTGAAGGTGGTCGCGAGCGACCCCGCCTGCAGCGCCCCGTGGACCGCGCCAGCGGCACCGGCCTCGCTCTGCATCTCGATCACGTCGGGGACCGTGCCCCACAGATTGGTGACCCCCAGCGAGGACCACTCGTCCGACCACTCACCCATCGGCGAGGCCGGGGTGATCGGGTAGATGGCGATGACCTCGTTGGTCATGTGGGCGATGTAGGCCGCGGCTTCGTTGCCGTCGAGCGAGACCATTTCTGTGTGCGACATCGATCTGTCCCGGGTTGCGAGGTGGCTGGAGCGGGGGCGCGGCGGTTGCTCGTGACCCCTGGTCCGGAGGCTGTCCCGACCACTGGGGCGCGAGCCGGTCTGTCATCCGGCGTCCGGCACGTCGCCCCGATCAACTATAGTCGCTATCTGTGAATGCTTTTGATCGCCGGGCAAGCGGCGATCGACCGACGGGGATGATGTCAGGAACCCTGATGAATGCAGTGATCGAACAGGCGGGGTTGGCCCTGCGCGAGATGCGCGAGACCGACCTCGCGACGGTGATGATGGTGGAGCGGGCGGCCTATCCCCACCCCTGGAGCGAGGGGGTGATGCGCGACTGTCTGCGCGCCGGCTACGACTGCCGGGTGGGCGAGCTCGACGGCAGGCCGGTGGCCCATGCGGTGGTTTCGGTGGCGGTCGGTGAGTGTCACGTGCTCAACATCACCGTCCATCCCGACTGCCAGCGTCGCGGCTTCGGTCGCGTCCTGCTGCGCGCGCTGGTCGAGCGCGCCCGCGCCAAGGGGGCGCAGACCGCCTTTCTCGAGGTGCGCGCCTCCAACACCGCCGCGCGCGCGCTCTACGAGGCCGAGGGCTTCTGCGAGATCGGCCGTCGTCGCGGCTACTACCCCGCCGCCAATGGCCGCGAGGACGCCCTGGTGCTGGCGCGGGAACTCGGATCGGGAGTCGCCGGCTTCCAGTCGCCAGCCACCAGTGGGTTGAGGTGATGGCCGTCGCCGGCGCGCATCCCCGTAGGATCGAGTTGGGGTGAGGGGGGGGCACCAACCCCCAGCGTCCGCGCCCACTGGGGGCCGGTGGCTGGCGGCTGGTCGCGTTGCCTTACAGCTCGCGCGTGGCGGAGAAGCGGACCTCGGGCCAGCGCTCCTCGGCGAGGCTGAGGTTGACGCGGGTGGGGGCGAGATAGACGAGCTGGTCGTCGCCGTCGAGGGCGAGATACTCGTAGTTCTTGTCCTTGAAGCGCTCGAACAGCTTGGCGTCGTCGCAGCTCACCCAGCGCGCAGTCTGGACGTTCACGGCCTCGACGATGGCGTCGACGCCGTACTCGTCCTTGAGGCGGTAGGCGGCGACGTCGAACTGCAGCACACCGACCGCGCCGAGGATCATGTCGTTGTTCTTGAGCGGGCGGAAGACCTGAGTCGCGCCCTCCTCGGCAAGCTGCACCACGCCCTTCTGCAGCGCCTTCATCCGCAGCGGGTCCTTGAGCACCACGCGGCGGAACAGCTCGGGGGCGAAGTAGGGCACGCCCTCGTACTTGAGCTCCTCGCCCTCGGTGAAGGTGTCGCCGATCTGGATGGTGCCGTGGTTGTGCAGACCGATGATGTCGCCCGGCCAGGCCTCCTCGACGTGACGGCGTTCATCGGCCTGGAAGGTGATGGCGTTGGCGATCTGAATGGTGCGACCGATACGTACGTGACGCATCTTCATGCCCTTGCGGTAGCAACCCGAGCACACCCGCATGAAGGCCACGCGGTCGCGGTGGGCGGGGTCCATGTTCGCCTGGATCTTGAACACGAAGCCGGTGAAGCCTTCTTCGGCGGGCTCGACCGGGCGCTGCAGGGTGTTGCGCGGGCGCGGCGGCGGGGCGTACTGGACGAAGGCGTCGAGCAGCTCGCGCACGCCGAAGTTGTTGATCGCCGAACCGAAGAACACCGGGGTCTGGCGCCCGGCGCGGTAGGCCTCGAGGTCGAGCGGGTGGCTCGCGCCCTCGACCAGCTCCAGCTCCTCGCGCAGCTCCTCGGCCTGATCGCCGAGCACCTCGTCCATGCGCGGGTTGTCGAGCCCCTCGATCACCTCGCCCTCGACGATGCGCCCGCCGTGCTGGGCCGAGAACAGATGGGTGCGCCCGTCGCGCAGGTCGTAGACGCCGCGGAAGCGCTTGCCCATGCCGATCGGCCAGGTCACCGGCGCGCACTGGATCTTCAGCACCTCCTCGATCTCGTCGAGGACCTCGATGGCGTCGCGGCCCTCGCGGTCGAGCTTGTTGACGAAGGTGAGGATCGGGGTGTCGCGCAGCCGGCAGACGTCCATCAGCTTGATGGTGCGGTCCTCGACGCCCTTGGCCACGTCGATCACCATCAGCGCCGAGTCGACCGCGGTGAGGGTGCGGTAGGTGTCCTCGGAGAAGTCCTCGTGGCCGGGGGTGTCGAGCAGGTTGACGGTGGCCTCGCCGTAGGGGAACTGCATCACCGAGGAGGTCACCGAGATGCCGCGCTGCTTCTCCAGCTCCATCCAGTCGGAGGTGGCGTGGCGGGCGGCCTTGCGCCCCTTGACCGTGCCCGCGAGCTGGATCGCGCCCCCGAACAGCAGGAGCTTCTCGGTGAGGGTGGTCTTGCCGGCGTCGGGGTGGGAGATGATGGCGAAGGTACGACGTTTGTCGAGTTGCGCTTGAAGCTCGCTCATAAGAGGTGTCTGGCGTTGCTGGCTGCGGACTGGGAAAACCATCAATTATATCCCCGCGACCCGGTTGCGTTCATCCGCCGGGTGGGCGGCTCGGGCGGGGAAATGGTTGAACCGCCAAGATACCGTCTTGCCCGTCAATCGCCGATCAAGCACACCAGCTTCGCCGACCGGAGGCTGGATGCTGATTCGAACCGCAAAGCCGCGAAGGGCGCGAAGAAGACTTGATGGAATCGAGGTCTCGGCGGTGGTGCCGGCTTCCCACGGTGGGTGGCAGCTGGCAGCTGGCAGCTGGCAGCTGGTGACTGCAAGCCTTTCTTCTCTGCGCGTCCTTCGCGTCCTTCGCGGCTTTGCGGTTCAATCCCCTTGGTAGCTGGTAGCTGGTAGCTGGTAGCTGGTAGCTGGTAGCTGGTAGCTGGCCGCTGGCCGTGGCTTGAGCCAGGGCCGCGCCGCACCAATCTCTGGCGGGTGCGCCGAGTCGGCGCGCGTTCATTCTCAAGCCTGCGCAGGAGTCGAGACGTGGAGACGACAGCGGTTGCCGATCTGATTCGTCGGGGGATGCCCGAGGCCGAGGTGGAGGTCACCGGCGATGGTGAGCACTTCGACGCGGTGGTGGTCAGCGAGCGGTTTGAGGGGCTGACGCCGCTGGCCAAGCAGCGGTTGGTGATGGAGACGGTCAAGGCGGAGATCGCCAGCGGCGCCTTGCACGCCATCTCGATCCGCACCCTGACCCCGGCGCAGCGCGCCGCGGGGTGAGGGCAGGGCGGGTGCCGCCTGCGCGGCACCCAGACGACGCCTTGCGGCGTCGCCCGGCCCGTCTTACTCGATCTCGACCGGGATCTTGCCGATGCGCGCGCGCCACTCGGCCGGGCCGCTCTGGTGCACCGCCTCGCCGCGGCTGTCGACGGCGACCGTAACCGGCATGTCCTCGACCTCGAACTCGCGGATCGCCTCCATGCCCAGGTCCTCGAAGGCGACCAGGCGCGAGGACTTGATCGCCTTGGCCACCAGATAGGCCGCGCCGCCGACGGCCATCAGATAGACCGCGCCGTGTCGTGCGATCGACTCCACCGCCGCCGGGCCGCGCTCGGCCTTGCCGACCATGCCGATCAGCCCGGTCTCGGCGAGCATCTGCTCGGTGAACTTGTCCATGCGCGTGGAGGTGGTGGGACCGGCCGGGCCGACCACCTCGTCACCGACCGGGTCGACCGGGCCGACGTAGTAGATGAAGCGGTTGGTGAGGTCGACCCCCTCGGGCAGCGACTCGCCGCGCGCGAGCATCTCGGTGATGCGCTTGTGCGCGGCATCGCGCCCGGTCAGCAGCTTGCCCGAGAGCAGCAGGCGCTCGCCCGGCTGCCACTCGGCGATCTGCTCGCGGGTGAGGGTGTCGAGATCGACCCGGCGTGCGCCGGCGGCACCGTCCCACTCCAGCGCCGGCCAGTCCTCCAGGCGCGGCGGTTCGAGCCTGGCCGGGCCGTTGCCGTCGAGGGTGAACTCGACGTGACGGGTGGCCGCGCAGTTGGGGATCATCGCCACCGGCAGGGAGGCGGCGTGGGTGGGGTAGGTGTGGATCTTGACGTCGAGCACGGTCGCCAGCCCGCCGAGCCCCTGGGCGCCGATGCCGAGCGCGTTGACCTTCTCCATCAGCTCCAGACGCAGCGCCTCGATCTCGTCCTCGGCGCCGCGCTGCTGCAGCTCGTGGATGTCGATCGGCTCCATCAGCGCCTCCTTGGCCATCAGCATCGCCTGCTCGGCCGAGCCGCCGACACCGATGCCGAGCATCCCCGGCGGGCACCAGCCGGCGCCCATGGTCGGCACCGTCTTCAGCACCCAGTCGACCAGGCTGTCGCTGGGGTTGAGGATGGCGAACTTGGACTTGTTCTCCGAGCCGCCGCCCTTGGCGGCGATCTTCACCTCGAGGCTGTCGCCCGGCACCAGCTCCATGTGCACGATCGCCGGGGTGTTGTCGCGGGTGTTCTTGCGCGCCCCGATCGGCGGCTTGACCATCGAGGCGCGCAGCGGGTTGTCGGGATGGGTGTAGGCGCGGCGCACGCCCTCGTCGACCATCGCCTGCACGCTCTTGTCGGTCTCCCAGCGCACCTCCATGCCGACCTTGAGGAAGACCACCACCATGCCGGTGTCCTGGCAGATCGGGCGCTGGCCCTCGGCGCACATCCGCGAGTTGACGAGGATCTGCGCCATGGCGTCCTTGGCCGCCGGCGATTCCTCGGCCTCGTAGGCCGCGCTCAGGGCGCGGATGTAGTCCTGCGGGTGGTAGTAGGAGATGAACTGAAGGGCATCGGCGATGCTCTCGACGAAGTCAGACTCGCGAATGGTGGTCATCGTCTCTCGTGGCTGTTTGGCTGTGGGGGAGGGGCTCGCCGTCATCGATGGCGCGCCCTGTGTTGCAGTGGTCGCCATCGCCGGCGGCCGGTCTGTTCGCGCCAGTATATCAATCGGGTTTGGCCTCCCGCCTCGCGCGCGCACGCGCGTTCATTACATGGACGAGGGGTCAGAAACGCTCGATCGTCATTTTTTTTAAAAAAGGGGTTGCGCGATCAGGGGAGGGTCTGTAGTATACATGGCTCACGACGACAGGCGCATAGCTCAGTTGGTTAGAGCACCACCTTGACATGGTGGGGGTCGTTGGTTCGAGTCCAATTGCGCCTACCAAACACCGGGCCGTCAGTCTCCAAACGTCAGTATGCCCCACTACGGTGGCGACGACCAAGGAGGCTGGCGGCTTTTTTTCATGTGATCCCTCGTATCGATCACCACTGAACACCCAAGGTCCGCGCATGCCTCAGATTACCCTTCCCGACGGCTCGACGCGTCAGTTCGACGCGCCGGTCAGTGTTCACGATGTCGCCGCATCCATCGGTCCCGGTCTCGCCAAGGCGGCGCTCGCCGGTCGCGTCGATGGCGAGCTGGTCGACACCTCCTATCGCATCGATCGCGATGTCGAACTCGCCATCGTCACCAGCAAGGACGAGGAGACCGCCCTCGAGCTGATCCGTCACGATGCCGCGCACGTGATGGCCCAGGCCGTCCAGGAGCTCTACCCCGGCACCCAGGTCACCATCGGCCCGGCGATCGAGAACGGCTTCTACTACGACTTCGCCCGCGACGAGCCCTTCACCCCCGACGACCTCGAGCGGATCGAGGCGCGGATGCACGAGATCGTCAAGCGCAACCTGCCGATCGTGCGCGAGGAGCTGTCGCGCGAGGAGGCCAAGCGGGTCTTCGCCGAGCTCGGCGAGCACTACAAGGTCGAGATCATCGACGCCATCCCCGAAGGCGAGACCATCACCCTCTATCGCCAGGGTGACTGGTTCGACGTCTGTCGCGGGCCGCACCTGCCGAGCACCGGCAAGCTCGGCAACGGCTTCAAGCTGACCAAGCTCGCCGGCGCCTACTGGCGTGGTGATGCGGCCAACGCCATGCTGCAGCGCATCTACGGCACCGCCTGGCGCGACAAGAAGGAACTCAAGGCCTATCTGCGTCGTCTGGAAGAGGCCGAGAAGCGCGATCATCGCAAGCTCGGCAAGCAGCTCGATCTCTTCCACTTCCAGGACGAGGCCCCGGGCATGGCCTTCTGGCACGCCAAGGGCCGGGTGGTCTACCGCCTCGCCGAGCAGTACATGCGCGAGAAGCTGGAAGAGTACGGCTATCAGGAGGTCGAGACCCCGCAGGTGCTCGACCGCTCGCTGTGGGAGCGCTCCGGGCACTGGGAGAAGTTCGCCGAGAGCATGTTCACCACCCAGCTCGACGATCGCGACTTCGCGATCAAGCCGATGAACTGCCCCGGCCACATCCAGCTCTACAACCAGGGGCTGAAGAGCTATCGCGACCTGCCGCTGCGCATGGCCGAGTTCGGCGTGGTTCATCGCAACGAGCCCTCCGGCACCCTCCACGGGCTGATGCGCGCGCGTCGCTTCACCCAGGACGACGCCCACGTCTTCTGCACCGAGGAGCAGCTCCAGCCCGAGGTCGCCACCCTCATCGACATGGTCTTCGAGACCTATCGCGATTTCGGCTTCGACAACATCGAGCTGGCGCTCTCGCTGCGCCCCGAGAAGCGGGTCGGCAGCGACGAACTCTGGGACAAGGCCGAGGCGGCGCTCAAGCACTCGCTCGACGCCAAGGGACTCGAGTATCGGGTACAGCCGGGCGAGGGCGCCTTCTACGGTCCCAAGATCGAGTTCACCCTGCACGACAGCATCGGTCGCGCCTGGCAATGCGGTACCATCCAGGTCGACTTCTCGATGCCGGGGCGGCTCGGCGCGCACTACATCGCCGAGGACAACAGCAAGCAGACCCCGGTGATGATCCACCGCGCGGTGCTCGGTTCGGTCGAGCGTTTTATCGGTATCCTCATCGAACACTACGCCGGCCTGCTGCCGCTGTGGC
This sequence comes from Marichromatium sp. AB32, assembly GCF_003718675.1. Classification (NCBI taxonomy): domain Bacteria; kingdom Pseudomonadati; phylum Pseudomonadota; class Gammaproteobacteria; order Chromatiales; family Chromatiaceae; genus Marichromatium; species Marichromatium sp. AB32. The sequence goes on along the minus strand of NZ_RHFJ01000015.1, from coordinate 7,367 downwards.
TCGCTCCGGTGCAGGTGGTGGTGCTCAATATCACCGATCGCCAGGCCGACTATGTCGCTGAGATCGCTAAGACCTTGCGTGCAAAGGGCTTGCGTGTTGAGACCGACTTGAGAAACGAGAAGATCGGCTTTAAAATCCGCGAGCACACCCTGCAGAGGGTGCCCTATCTGCTCGTCATCGGTGACCGCGAGGTGGAAACCCGCTCCGTCGCCGTGCGTGACCGCAAGGGCCAAGATCTCGGAACGCTCGAGCTCGACGCCTTTGTCGAGCGTGTAGGCGAGGAGATGACAAACCGAATCGCCTAACCCGGTCGGGCTGCGCGGACGACGATCGACGTTGCCTGATGCCCGATCGATCGTGATCTGTGCTTTTGGAGGAACCTGCTATCGCTGCACCAAAGAGAAACCGCGTCAACAAGGAAATCAACGTACAGGAGGTACGTCTGATCGGCGCGGACGGTAACCAGGTCGGCGTCGTCAGTACGCGAGAGGCTCTCACCCTCGCCCAGGAAGCGTCGCTCGATCTGGTCGAGATCGTTCCTAATGCCGATCCGCCGGTGTGTCGGCTCATGGACTTCGGTCGTTTTCTCTTCGATCAGAAGAAAAAGAAGAACGAAGCCAAGAAGAAGCAAAAGCAGGTTCAGGTCAAGGAAGTCAAGTTCCGTCCTGGAACGGATCAGGGAGACTATCAGGTCAAACTACGCAACCTGACGCGTTTCCTGCAGGAAGGGGACAAGGCCAAGGTCACCATGCGTTTTCGTGGTCGCGAGCATGCTCACCGTGAACTCGGGCTCGAGCTGCTGCGGCGCGTGGAGAGCGACTTGGCCGAGATCAGTACCGTCGAGCAGCAGCCGCAGATGGAAGGGCGGCAGATGGTGATGGTGCTGGGTCCCAAGAAGAAATAGCGACACCGAACGGATCGTCGATCCTCTTCCCCGAAGAGCACGCCCCGGCGTGGCCGCCGCCCGACCGTCGTCGACACGACGGTCGGGCGATGTGGCGTCGTCGGTTCGTTGCCGTCGCTGTAAAAACAAAAGATCAGCAAATAGCGGAGTATCGAATGCCCAAGCTGAAATCCAACCGCGGAGCCGCGAAGCGCTTCAAGCGCACCGCATCCGGTTCGGTCAAGTGCAACGCCTCCCACCGGCGTCACATCCTGACCAAGAAGAGCACCAAGCGTAAGCGTCAGCTGCGTGCGCCGCAGCGCATCCACAAGTCGGATGTGCGTGCAGCGCTGCGCATGATCCCTTACTGCTAACCCGCTGATTCCAACCGGAGACTCCACATGCCACGAGTGAAACGCGGTGTTACCGCTCGCGCCCGCCACAAGAAGGTTCTGAACGAGGCCAAGGGTTATTACGGTGCCCGCCGCAAGGTCTATCGCGTCGCCAAGCAGGCCGTCATCAAGGCCGGCCAGTACGCCTATCGCGACCGTCGCCAGAAAAAGCGTCAGTTCCGCGCCCTGTGGATCGCCCGTATCAACGCCGCTGCGCGTGCCAACGGTCTGTCCTACAGCCGCCTGATCGCCGGTCTGAAGATGGCCGGCGTCGAGGTCGACCGCAAGGTGCTGGCCGACATCGCCTACCACGACAGCGTCGCCTTCGCCGCGCTCGCCGCTCAGGCGAAGGAAGCGCTGGCTTGAGGCGCGCGGCGTGGTCCGCCTCGGCTGACCACGCCGGTGACGGCGGTCGGTATGGGCGCGTGACGAGCGTCTGCCTGCAACACCTTCCCAGGGATCGGGTCGCTCGACAACGCCAGGGGTGCGTCGCCGAGATCGCGACCCGCCCCGCGCTCGCCGCCATCCCGCCTGCGTAGCCGCCGAACGGAAGAGGGAAAGGCCCCGGTCTTTCCCTCTTTTTGCGTCATGGGGCTGGCAGGCCGTTCAACAGACACCCCTGTCGGAAGATCCAGGTATGGCAGAAGAAATCGGACTCGATATCGACACCCTCTGCGAGACGGCGCTCGCGGCCATCGCCGCCGCCCCCGATCTCGCCACGCTCGATCAGGCGCGGGTGCGCTATCTGGGCAAGAGCGGCGAGCTGACCGCGTTGCTGAAACGGCTCGGCACCCTGCCGCCGGCCGAGCGTCCCGTCGCCGGGCAGCGCATCAACCAGGCCAAGGGCCAGGTCCAGAGCGCGCTCGACGCACGTCGCGAGACGCTGGAACAGGCCGCGCTCGAGGCCCGCCTCGCCGCCGAGCGCATCGACGTCACCCTCCCCGGACGCGGCACCCCCGCCGGCGGTCTGCACCCGGTCACCCGCGCGCTGCGCCGCATCGAGCGGCTGTTTGCCGACGCCGGCTTCGCCGTCGAGCAGGGCCCCGAGGTCGAGGACGCCTATCACAACTTCGAGGCGCTCAACATCCCCGCGCACCACCCCGCCCGGGCGATGCACGACACCTTCTATTTCAACGCCGAGCTGCTGCTGCGCACCCACACCTCGCCGGTGCAGGTGCGGGTGATGGAGGAGCAGGCGCCGCCGCTCAAGCTCATCGCCCCGGGGCGCGTCTATCGCTGCGACTCGGACCTGACCCACACCCCGATGTTCCATCAGGTCGAGGGTCTGGTAGTCGACGAGCAGATGAGCTTCGCCGACCTCAAGGGCGTGCTCTACGACTTCCTGCGCAACTTCTTCGAGCGTGATCTGGAGCTGCGTTTCCGCCCCTCCTACTTCCCCTTCACCGAGCCCTCCGCCGAGGTCGACATCCAGTGCGTGATGTGCGGCGGCGACGGCTGTCGGGTGTGCAAGCAGACCGGCTGGCTCGAGGTCTTGGGCTGCGGCATGGTCTACCCCGAGGTGTTCCGCCACGTCGGCATCGACCCCGACCGCCACCAGGGCTACGCCTTCGGCATGGGCGTGGAGCGACTGGCGATGCTGCGCTACGGCATCGACGACCTCCGACTCTTCTTCGACAACGATCTGCGCTTCCTGCGACAGTTCGCCTGAGGCGCGTGGAGCGCACCGCGCGCCTGAGCCCAGGCGCGCGGCGCGCTCCGCTCGGGACGGCACCCGCGGGTGCCACGGAAAGCGCCGAGCCGCTCGGCCTTTCGCCAACATCTTCATCGAGGCCCCGGCACCGACGCGCGCCGGGACCGAAGCACAGGAAAGCGGGACATGCGATTCAGCGAGGCATGGCTGCGGGAGTGGGTCAACCCGCCGGTCGATACTCAGACTCTGGCCGATCAGCTCAGCATGGCAGGACTGGAGGTGGACGCGGTGGAACCCGCCGCGGCCGCCTTCAGCGGCGTCGTGGTCGGTCTGGTGCAGGCGCTCGAACAGCACCCGGACGCCCAGAAGCTGCGCGTCTGCACCGTCGATGTCGGTGGTGACGCGCCGCTGCAGATCATCTGCGGTGCGGCCAACGTCGCCGCCGGCATGCGCGTGCCGGTGGCCACCATCGGCGCGCGGCTGCCGGGTGACTTCAAGATCAAGAAGGCCAAGCTGCGCGGCGTGCAGTCCTTCGGCATGATCTGCTCGGCGAGCGAACTCGGCCTCGCCGAGTCCTCCGAGGGCATCTTGCCGCTGCCCGAGGACGCGCCCATCGGCACCGACTTCCGCGCCTGGCTGGGGCTCGACGATCACTGCATCGAGGTCGACCTGACCCCGGACCGCGGCGACTGCCTGAGCATCGCCGGGCTCGCCCGCGAGGTCGGGGTGATCAACCGCGCCGCGCTCACCCGCCCCGATTTCGCTCCGGTCGCGCCCGCCTGCGACGACCGCGTCGAGGTCCGCCTGCTCGCCGAGGAGGCCTGTCCGCGCTATCTCTGCCGCGTGGTGCGCGGCATCGATCCCGCCGCCACCACGCCGATGTGGATGCAGGAGCGGCTGCGTCGCAGCGGCGTGCGCGCCATCTCCCCGGTGGTCGATGTCACCAACTACGTGCTGCTCGAACTCGGCCAGCCGCTGCACGGCTTCGATCTCGCTCGCGTCGAGGGCGAGATCCAGGTGCGCATGGCCGCCCCCGGCGAGCGCCTCGTGCTGCTCGACGACAGCGAGATCGAGCTACGCGCCGACACCCTGGTGATCGCCGACGCCAGCCGTCCGCTGGCCGTCGCCGGCATCATGGGCGGGGCCGGCTCCGGCGTCGGTGAGGAGACCCGCGACGTGCTCCTCGAGAGCGCCTTCTTCTCGCCGCTGGCCGTCAGCGGCAAGGCGCGCAGCTACGGCCTGCACACCGACTCCTCGCACCGCTTCGAGCGCGGCGTCGACCCCGAGCTGCAGCGCCAGGCGATCGAACGCGCCACCGCGCTGCTGCTGGAGATCGCCGGCGGCACCCCCGGCCCGGTGGTCGAGGCGGTGGCCGAGTCGGCGCTGCCGCAACGCGCCGCGCTCACCCTGCGCGAGGCGCGGGTGGGGCAGGTGCTCGGCGTCGCGCTGGAGCGCGAGACCATCGTCGACATCCTCGAGCGTCTCGGCATGACGCTCGAGACGGTCGAGGGCGGCTGGCGCGTCACCCCGCCGAGCGCGCGCTTCGATCTGGTCCACGAGGTCGACCTGATCGCCGACATCGGTCGCATCTACGGCTACGACAACATCCCGGTGCGCCAGGCCACCACCAACAGCGCCATGCGTCCGGTGCCCGAGGGCGCCTTCGAGACCGATCGCGCGCGTCTCGCGCTGGTCGATCGCGGCTATCACGAGGTCATCACCTACAGCTTCGTCGCCCCCGAGCTGCAGGCGCGCATCGACCCCGAGCGCGAGCCGCTGAAGCTCGCCAACCCGATCAGCAGCGAACTCTCCTGCATGCGCACCAGCCTGTGGCCGGGCCTGCTGCAGTGCGCCCGCCACAACCAGGCGCGCCAGCAGGCGCGGGTGCGCATCTTCGAGAGCGGGCTGCGCTTCATCCCCGAGTCCGAGGGGCTGGCCCAGCGCGAGGCCATCGGTGGCCTCAGTCTCGGCGCGGTGGCGCCCGAGCAGTGGGGGCAGGGTGAGCGCGCCGCCGACTTCTTCGACCTCAAGGCCGACGTCGAGGCGCTGCTCGCGCTCACCGGCGCGCCCGAGCGTTTCGCCTTCGTCGCTGCCGCCCACCCGGCGCTGCACCCGGGGCAGAGCGCGCGCATCGACTGCGACGGCGCGCCGATCGGCTGGATCGGCATGCTCCACCCGGCGCTCGCCGCCGAACTCGACCTCGACGGCAACGCCTTCCTCTTCGAGCTGGAGCTGGCCCCGCTGGATCTCGGCGTCGCGCCGCGCTTCAGCCCGATCTCGCGCTTCCCCAGCATCCGTCGCGATCTCGCCATCGTGGTCGATGCCGAGGTCGACTTCGCCGCCGTCGCCGCCTGCGCCCGCGCCGCCGGCTCCGAGCTGCTGCGCGACCTGGTGCTGTTCGACGTCTATGCCGGCGACAACATCGAGAAAGGACGAAAAAGTCTGGCTTTGGGATTGATTTTACAGGCTTCTTCTCAGACACTTACCGAAGAAGTGATCGACGACGCAGTGGGCCGCATCCTGGCCCGGTTGACGTCCGAACTTGACGCACGATTGAGGGATTGACGGTATGGCTTTGACCAAAGCCGACATGGCTGAACATCTGTTCGACGAACTGGGGCTCAACAAGCGCGAGGCCAAGGACATCGTCGAGATGTTCTTCGAGGAGATCCGTACCGCGCTCGAGCGCGGCGAACAGGTCAAGCTGTCCGGGTTCGGTAATTTCGATCTGCGCGAGAAGAAGGAGAGACCCGGCCGCAACCCCAAGACCGGGGAAGAGATCCCGATCACCGCGCGTCGCGTCGTCACCTTCCGTCCAGGCCAAAAGCTCAAATCGCGGGTGGAAGCCTATGCCGGAAACGAAAGGTAGCGTCGGCAGCCAGGGGGAGGGCGAACTCCCGCCCATCCCCGGCAAGCGCTATTTCACCATCGGTGAGGTCAGCGAGCTGTGCGGCGTCAAGCCGCACGTGCTGCGCTACTGGGAGCAGGAGTTCCCCCAGCTCAAACCGGTGAAACGGCGCGGCAACCGCCGCTACTATCAGCGCCACGACGTGCTGATGGTGCGCCAGATCCGCAACCTGCTCTACGACCAGGGCTTCACCATCGGTGGCGCCCGTCAGCAGCTCAGCGGCGAGGGCGCGCGCAACGACCTCAACCAGACGCACCAACTGCTCCGGCAGATGCGTCTGGAACTCGAAGAGATCCTTCAGGTCCTGAGGCGTTGACAAGAGACCGCTAGCCCGATATTATTTCGGTCTCTTCACGGGGCGTAGCGCAGCCTGGTAGCGCACCTGAATGGGGTTCAGGTGGTCGGAGGTTCAAATCCTCTCGCCCCGACCAAAATAAAAAAAAGCGACTCTGCTTTGGCAGGGCCGCTTTTTTTGTGTCTGTAATTCCTGCGCTTGTGGATTATTTCCTTAATCGGCCGGAGGCCGTATATCAACTCCCCCTGTTTACTACTACAGCCGAATATCATCACGGCGGCCCAGCCCCACGCGCTCGATAATGACAGACCCTGGCCCGCGCCTGATGTCGTCGCCGCCAATTCGACCAGGCGATGACAGCATCCGGCGGGGCGCGTTCGCGCCACAACAACGCCTCGAGCAGGCGCCGGATCTCAGGGGCGGTCAGTGCGATCCGCCCGGCGATGGCGCCCCCTTTTTCGCCCGTCGTTGCAGCACGACGAGGCTGGCATGGGCCAGCAGCGCAAGGGTGATATGGCGTGCCAGGCCGGCCAGCGACGCACCTCATACTCGTCGAGCCCGCACTGCTGCTTGGCCAGCTCGAAGCCGACCTCGATCGCCCAGCGCTGCCCGGCGACTTTGGCCAGGCGCTCGAGCGTGGCCTCGGCGCGGGGCGCGAAGGCGATGTAGTAGGCCCGCTCCTCGGCGTTGAGCTGCAGGCGCCGCAGCGGTACCCAGGCCCACTCGAAGGTGCGCGCATCCTTGCTGCCGGCGCCGACGGCGTGGCGTTGCCAGGGTCTCTGGCAGCGCCTTGGCCAGTGCCGCGACACGATGGGTCTGCGGGCCATCGAACCACACCGGTTCATTGCCCGCCACAGCGAGTACGAAGGGCTGTTCGCGCGCCTTGAGCCACAGGCGCAGCTTGCGATTTTTACCGTAGACGGCATCGCCTGTCACTCACCTACAAGGCACCCCGTCATCGAGTGCGCGCTCAAGCATCGTGCGCGCTAAGGCCGGCTTAGTCTGGAACCGGCCCGCCGTGCCGCTGTACTGGCGCTGCACCCCCACCGAGTGCGCTCCCTTCTTCAAGAAACCGGTCTCATCGACGATCAGCACCGCCTCGTCGTCGCTTTCCCCTTCCCCAAAAATAGGTCCAGCGAAAAGTAGAGACCGACGGCATGATGGTGGCCGAGCAGAGGAGAGCCCACATGCGCAAGAGCAAGTACAGCGAGCAGCAGATCGTTGACGCACTGCGTCGT
>NZ_RHFJ01000149.1:0-412 GCF_003718675.1 Marichromatium sp. AB32 | reverse complement strand
CCATCAACCAGTACTAAAACTTGGTCGGAACTGGTTCCACGAACAAATAAAGACGCTAACTGACCACGACCACCATTTTGTGAAACTTGAATCCCCGTAAGGCGACGCAATACATCTGGTAGGGTTTTCGCTTGAATGCGATCGATGTCTTGTCGAGTAACTACTTCGACATCTGCCAACGTACGGCTTTCGGCTTGCTCAAAACGGTTTGCAGTAACAACGATGGTTTCGTCAGTGGAGGTTTCTTGGGCCTGTAGATAAGAGACAGGTGAAAGCAGCGATGCCAAAGTTATCGCCAGTGCGGATTTTCTCATTGTATTGTCCTAAATCGCGTAATTCCTTCCGAGCCCTGTCATCATGACAGTCCAGTGCTGTGGCTCAGTTGTTGGCAGGTATTCGGACTCAAGAGCAC
>NZ_RHFJ01000148.1:0-414 GCF_003718675.1 Marichromatium sp. AB32 | reverse complement strand
CTAGAACGCATCATGCCAGAAATGTGGTCAACGATTCTGTGGTCAGCACTGGGTATTGCTGCTTTTGGTTGGCTATACCACATCAAAAACAGTCTAGAGTTTGGTGGCTGGAAACAAAGTGCCGTGGGCATAATCGCCGTCTTAGGTTTGCTAGCCTCAGCACAACCTATCTTAAATTACTGGTTTGGCAACAGCACAACACAAACTCAGCAAGCCACTGTTAGCTTTACTCGCATTGCTAACGTGGAGGAGCTTGAAGAACAACTGGCACTTGCGAAAGCGGCAGGTAAACCCGTCATGCTCGATTTCTACGCCGATTGGTGTGTAGCATGTAAAGAGTTTGAAAAGTACACCTTCCATGACCCAAGCGTCGAAGCCAAACTGCAAGACTTCGTTCTTCTGCAAGCGGACGTG
>NZ_RHFJ01000147.1:0-416 GCF_003718675.1 Marichromatium sp. AB32 | reverse complement strand
CCGACGCCGCAGATTGAGCTTGAGCGCGCAATACACCCGCCAGACCCGCTTGTGGTTCCAGGGATGTCCGGCGCGGCGCAGCCGCACATAGAGTTTGCGGAACCCGGCGGATGGATAGCGCTCGGCCAGCGTGCTCAGCGCCTTGATCAGCGGCCCGTCGTCACGCGGGCGGGCGTGATAGTCGAACACCGAGCGACTCAGCCCGAGCAGTCGACAGACGCGCCGCTTGCTCACACCCTCGGCCATGGACTCACCCGCCAGGGCGCGCCGCGCCCTGGCGCTCAGAGCTTTTTTTCGACGATCTCCTTCAGGATCTTGTGATCCAGGCTCAGATCCGCGTACATGTGCTTGAGCCGGCGATTCTCCTCCTCCAGCGCGCGCAGCCGCTTCAGGTCCGAAGCCTCCATCCCCCCGTA
>NZ_RHFJ01000146.1:0-420 GCF_003718675.1 Marichromatium sp. AB32 | reverse complement strand
TCTCGCTGGCAAAATCATTCGGGGCAGGGATTGCACATGAAATGCGTAACCCGTTGAGTGGGCTTTGCACTTCAATAGATGTTATCCAGTCGATCTTGCCCAACATGAAAGAGGCAGGAAAAGAGCAGTACGTCATGAGTGTAGAGGATGTCACCTTATTACGTGAAGTGAGTCAGGATGCAATGAACATTATCCAATCGGGTAATGAAACCATCGATTTATTGCTAACTTCGATTGATGAAAATCGAGTTTCTCGTTCTAGCTTCAAAAAATATTCAGTTCACTCGGTCGTTGAACGGGCAATTGAAAGCTTCAGTTATAAACGTGCCACTGATCGATTTGCCATATCGCTGGATGCGAGAAGTGAGTTTGAGTTTCTAGGTAGTGATACATTACTTAAATACGTTATGTATAACCTCT
>NZ_RHFJ01000145.1:0-422 GCF_003718675.1 Marichromatium sp. AB32 | reverse complement strand
GAACTAATACCCACTCGCTTTCCAGATGCTCATTGACATAGTTTAGCCCTGATAACACAGAGTCTGCTCTTTCTTTACCACCAGCTACACGAATCACATCTGGGTGCTTAGCAACGGACAATTCTGGGTAATATGGGTCGCCGTCAGTAACGGCAACGACAACCTTAGAAATATTTGGGTGAGAAAGCAGTTTCTCTACGGTATGTTCCAGTACCGCTTTACCTTCGATCAATAAATATTGCTTAGGGCGATCTGCCTTCATTCTGCTACCCACACCAGCAGCAGGCACAATTGCGATATGCGATGAGTTCATATCCAACATTTTAATGGTTTTCCTCACCTATAATGCGGTAAAAAGTCTCGCCATCTTTAACTAAACCGAGCTCATGACGCGCACGTTCTTCAATCGCATCAAGACCTTG
>NZ_RHFJ01000144.1:0-424 GCF_003718675.1 Marichromatium sp. AB32 | reverse complement strand
CTGCAGGTCGGGCAGGCTCGCCTTGTAGGCGGCATCCGCCTCGAACCCGTCCGGATAGGTCCGGCTGAGGGTCGGATAATCGGACACCGCGCGCCCCGGGCAAAGCGCCGACAGGGCCGGATCGAGGGTCTCGATCTCGCCGTCGGAGGCAGCTCCGGCCCAGTCCCGCAACAGCGCCAGGGCACGCTCGGCCTCGGCGCGGGTCGGTTCGCGGTCGATGTCGCGGTTGAAAACATTCATCGGGTTGTCCCCTTACTCGACCTCGCCATGCCTCCAAAATGGGCGCAAAGCGTGGAAAGTCCATGACGATGATCCAGATTTCACGACCGTTTCTGCGGATCGGTCCTGTGGATGGCGCGTCCGGCCGGGCTCGTCGCGCTCAGATCCGATCCAGCGCCGCACGCAGATCCGCCAGCAGATCGGC